>NZ_JARAYQ010000232.1:0-13209 GCF_033794505.1 Streptomyces sp. MB09-01
GTCCTGGGCCGTGTCCCGCGGCTGGGGCGGCGGGCTTCGCCGGGGGCGGTCGGAGAGGTGGCGCCGGGCGCGCGCCGGGGCGTCTCCTCGGGCGCCGAACGTGACGGGGGGTCGGAGGGCCGAGGGGATTGCGTTCGGCGCCCTGCGGGGAGCGCCCCGGCACACACCCGTCCCCGGCCGGCGTCTTCGGTCCCGGTCGTGATGCCCCGTCGTGTGGGCGTTATCCGGGGTCTTCGGTGTTCCAGGTGATGTCGTAGTCGAAGCCCTCGATGCGTTCGCCGCCCTCGTACTCCCCTGGGTCAGGCGCTAGAGCCTGTCTCTTGGAAGTGCGCCGGATCGAAATCCTGTGGCAGCAGCGCTCGCCCCGCAGCGGCTGATCGGGCGGGTCGTGGGCCTCGCCGAGGCGGCAGCGCTGCCGCCTGGCTTCGACCGGGCCTCCCCCGCCGGGATGACGATGATCGATCCGCTCCACGGCTGAATCCACGGCGGACGCGGCCGGGGCGACGGGCGTGGCGTCGGGATTTGTGCGGGTTGTCGGGTGATGCTGGCGCAGTGCGACTTGATCACGTGTCCTATGCGGTGGCCCGCGACAGCTTCGTCTCGACCGTCCAGTGGATCGGATCGGCCCTCGGCGCCGGGTTCGTCGACGGGGGCGTGCACCCGCGATTCGGCACACGCAATTTCATTCTCCCGCTGAGCGGCGGCACCTACGTCGAGGTCGTCACCACACTCGACCACCCCGCCGCCGACCGCGCACCCTTCGGCCAGGCGGTCGCGCGCCGCGCCGCCGAGGGCGGCGGCTGGCTCGGTTGGGTGGTCTCCGTCGACGACATCGCCCCGGTCGAGGCCCGCCTCGGCCGCACCTCGGCCGAGGGCCACCGTGTCCGCCCCGACGGGTTCGACCTGAGGTGGAAGCAGATCGGCCTGCTGGAACTGCTGGAGGACCCGCAACTGCCCTACTTCCTCCAGTGGTTGGTCCCCATCGAGGAGCGCCCGAGCGCCGACCCGCGCACCTCCACCACCATCCACGGGGTCTCCATCGCCGGCGACGCCGCCTCCATCGCCGAATTCCTCGGCGAACCGGCCGACCACCCCCTCGACCAGATCGACGTCACCTGGGTCGAGGATGAGGAACCGGGCCTGGTCTCGGTCGAGTTCGCCACCGCCCACGGCCCGGTCACGATCTGACCAGGGCCCGACTGCCCGGCGGGAGCAGCCGGCTGGGGTCTCCTGGCTAGCGCGTGTCTCTTTGACGGGTTGATCAGTTGATCGGATGTGTCTGCCCGATGAGTGATCACTGATGCGACGCGGGGCCGGATCGAGCCGCTGCTGCCGGCCGATCCGGTCCGTGGACGGCGGTGGGCTGATCACCGCCGAACGCTCGAGGCCATCGCGTGGAAGTACCGCACCAACTCGCCCTGGCGGGACCTGCCCGACGAGCTCGGCCCGTTCCAGACCGCCCACAAACGGCTGATCAGATGGGCCGTCGACGGAACCTGGCAGAACATCCTGACCGCCGTGCCGGTGGCCGCGGACGCCGGTGACGACATCGGCTGGACCGTCTCGGTCGACTCCACCGTCCGCGCCCACCAGCATTCCGCCGGAGCGAGCAAAAAGGGGCCGAAGGCCGCAGCGAGCCCGCCGACCACGCCCTCGGACGCTCACGCGGCGGCCTGAGCACCAAGGTCCACCTGGCCGCCGACGACCGTGCACGGCCCTGGCCCTGACCGTCACCGCGGGCCACGCCCGGCGACGCACCCGCCTTCGAAGCGGTCACGGCCCGCATCCGCGTGCCACGAGCCATCCGGCCCCACCTGCGACGACGCGGGATCCGCGCGGTCATCCCGCAGCCGTCCGACCAGATCGGCCACCGGCTGCGGCGAGGACGCCGAGGCGGCCGCCCGCCCGGCTTCGACGCCGAGATCTACAAGCAGCGGAACAGCGTCGAACGCTGCATCAACCGCCTCAAGCAGTGGCGCGGCCTGGCCGCACGATGCGACGAACTCGCCATCGCCTGCCAGGCAGCACTCCACCTCGCTGCCATCCTCATCCGGGCACGACGCTGACCAAAGAGACAGAACCCAGTTGTGTTCACGACCAGCCTCCTCGTTCATGAGGGGCCATTGCGACTGCATCCGGCGGGAGTTGGGATTCGGACCAAAGGCCCAACAGTCACTTTGGTGTCATTACATGGAATTTAAGGCCCAATTGACTGGAACTCCTCGGTGGTGATGGACGTCCTGATCCAAGGAACGCCCACGAAGCGGATGGGGAGGACACTTCATGAGGTTCTTGACGGGAGAGAGCAAGCGGGGCATTCGGGCCGGTGCCGTCGTCGTGGCCTCGGCCGCCGCCGTCGCGGCGACCGTGTGGGGGGTGGCGACCCTGGTGGAGCCGGGGAAGGCCGCCACGCAGCAGAACGTGTCCCGGCCGGCGGACTCCGGTGGTGCCGCCGGGTCGCAGCCGCAGGCGATACCCGAGGGCATAGCCCACGCGTCGGAGGCCGGTGGGAACGCCGTCAACATCACCATCGACGACGGCCCCGACCCCCGATGGACCCCGAAGGTGCTGGAGGTCCTCCGGCGGCACGACGTCAAGGCGACCTTCTGCATGGTCGGGCCGCAGGCCAAGGCCCACCCCGACCTCGTCAAGAAGGTGGTCGCGGCCGGTCACCGGCTCTGCGACCACACCATGGACCACGACACCGCCATGGACAAGAAGCCCGTCGCCTACCAGGAGCAGCAGATCCTGGACGCGAAGAAGCTGATCGAGGAAGCCGCGGGCAGCGGCGCGAAGGTGGAGTACTACCGGGCCCCCGGCGGCGCGTTCACCCCGGACAGCCGGCGCATCGCCGCCGCGCACGGCATGCGGCCGCTCGGCTGGAACGTCGACACGAAGGACTTCGGCAAGCCCGGCACGGCCGCCATCGTCGACGCCGTGAAGCGCGAGATCGGCAACGGTCCGACGGTGCTCTTCCACGACGGCGGCGGCAACCGCGCGCAGACCGTCGACGCCCTCGACCAGGTGCTGGACTGGCTGGGGAAGCAGGGCCGGCCGACCGGATTCCCCGTCCGCACCGCCCCCTGACACGCCGTCCGCCCGGCGAACGGGTGACGGTCGGCCGCGCGGACCCGCCCGCGTTGTTCCCTGGTCGGACGCACGTACGCACCCTCAGGAGGGTCCTGTGGCCATCGCCCCCGGCAAACTGTCCGACCCCGCGGTCGGCGCCCTCGTCGCCGCCGTCAACGCGCACGACAAGGACGCCTTCCTCGCGCTCCTGACCCCCGACGCGACCATGTCCGACGACGGTTCCGACCGTGACCTCCACGAGTGGATCGACCGGGAGATCTTCGACTCCGGCGGTCACATGGACGTCCAGTCCGAGTCCGACGGCGGCCGCTCCCTCCTCGTCAGCTACCGCAACGACACCTGGGGCGAGATGCGCACCGCATGGCGCTTCACCGTCACCCAGGGCGGCATGATCAGCCGTTTCGAGACCGGTCAGGCCTGAGGTCCGGCCGGTCGCCGCGCCACGCCCGGTACCGCCGCCGTCAGGCACCCGCTCTCCGGTGCCGTCCGGCCCGGGGAGCCGGAACGGCGGCGCGTGCAGCCGTACGCGTCGGGCGCTCCCGTACGGGTGAAAGCGGGCCCGGCGTCGTTCCGGCCCGCCGCAGGGCCGCGTTGGGCCGGGCATGAAGCGCACCCGCCTCGCCGCTCTCGCTCTCGCCACCGCCGCGGCGGCCCTCGCCCCCGTCCTCGGCCAGCCGGCCACGGCCGCGGAGACGCCGTACGTCCAGGACCCGGCGGGCGGCGAGAAGAGCATGAAGTCGATGTGGACCAAGGACGAGCTGCACAAGGTGGAGGGGCAGTTCCGCTTCTACCCGGGGGTCCAGTACAAGACGGTCACCCGCCCGGGCCCCGCGGCGGCGCCGGACTACGAGCGCCAGGTCGCCGACCCCAAGACGCTGGCGTGGCTGCCCTCGTACGAGTTCGCCTGGTCGGTGTCGGACTCGACGGTGGTGAAGAAGGCGGTGACGGTCAAGGAGGGATCGCACCCCATCGTCGTGCGGGCCGTGCTGCGGACGGCCAAGGGGGCCGAGGTGGCGCAGGTGCGCAAGGAGCTGACGGGGAAGCCGGCGACCGGGCGGGAGAAGGTCGCGGGCGCCGAGCGGATCGCGTGCGACACCGGTGAGTACGCGGTGGAGTGGTCGGTGACGCGGTCGGGCTACGGGACGCTCACGGGCACCCTGCGCTGGAACTCCAGCTGCGAGCAGTACCGGACGGCGTTCGCTTCGAACCACGGACAGCAGCGCTGACGGTGGGGGCCGGCCGCCCCGCGCACCTTGTGGGTGCTCGGCGGGCGACGGGGCCGCGGCCTTGGATCAAGTGCCGTAGGGCCATGGTGCCGCACGGGGTGCTCTGCGGCAGGGGGCGGAAGTCCCGTGTCGAGGATCTTTCAGTGATTCTTGGCGGCCTTCGCCTGGGCGGCGATGTCCTCGAGGACGGCCTTGGGGTCGCCGGTCGGTTCCACGGCACGGCCGATGTTGCGCTTGATGGTGTCGCTGACCGTCAGCCAGGCCGGGTCGTTGACCGGGTAGAGCTGGGCGCCGCGCAGTGCGTCCAGGAACTGCTGGTCGTTCTTGTCCAGACCGCCGCCGGCCGGGGTGCGCGATGCGGTGACGGTGGACGGCAGCAGGCGGTAGCGGTTGGCGAACTCCGTCAGGTTCTTGTCCTGGTAGATGAACTCCAGGAACTTGGCGATCTCCGCGCGCTTCCCGTTCTGCTTGAAGGCCATCATCCAGTCGGCCACGCCGACGGCCGGCGGGTTCTCCCCGACGCCGAGGTTGTCCGAGACGGGCATGGCGATGGTGCCGACGCCGATTCCCTTGCCGCGCGCCTCGTAGGCGAGCGACGGGTAGCCGTTGAGCATGCCGACCTCGCCGCGCAGGAAGGCGGCGAAGGCGTCGGCGCGGTTGAGCTTGGAGGGCGGGGTCGGGCCGGTGTAGCCGGTGGCGACCATGTGCTCCTTGACCCAGCTCCACGTCTTGATGTTCTGCTCGGAGGCCAGGGCGTAGTTGCCGGCGCTGTCGGCGTAGCCGCCGCCGTTGCTCAGCTCCCAGATCATTGCCTCGGCGTGCGCCTCTTCCGGGCCGAGGGGCAGGGCGTACGGGTACGCCACGCCCTTGTCCTTGAGCGCCTTCGCGGCGGCCTTGAGGTCGGACCAGGTCTTCGGGGGTTCCTTGATGCCGGCCTTGGTGAAGAGCGCCTGGTTGTAGAAGAGGAGGCGGCTGCTCGCCACGAAGGGCAGGCCGTAGAGGGTGTTGCCGACGGTGCCGGCGTCGGCGAGCGGCTGGAGGAAATTCGCCTCGGCGGTGACCGAGAGGAGTTCGTCCGCGGGATAGAGCTGGCCCTGGGCGGCGAAATCGGAGTAAGAGCCCATGAGCGCGACGTCCGGCGCCTTGCCGGCCTTGACCATGCGGGAGACCTCGCGGTCGATGTCGGCCCACGGCAGGAGCTTGACGTCGACCTTGATTCCGGGATTGGCCTTCGTGAAATCAGCCGTCATCTTGTCCCAGTAAGGCTTGGAACCGGTGGCCGGGCTGTCGCTGTCGCCGTATTCGGCGGCCACCAGGCGCAGCGTACCGCCGTCACCTGCACCGTCTCCGGAGCCACCACATCCGGACAGAGGCATCAGCAGGCCGAGCACGACCGTGGTGGCGGTCGTGCCGAACATTCTTCGTCGCACGGGTGTATTCCCCTGATTTTCTTTTGAATCTCGTTGTTACTTATGGGTTGCTCCGGGCCGAGGTGTATCTGGATGTGCCCGTTGGCCGGAATTCTCTCCCGACGAAGGGGTGGTTGATTGCATTGGGGGTGCAGTTGTGGTCAATGCTCCAAGTGCGGCTTTTCCGGCTGGTGTTTTCCGATATGTGATCGGTAAATCGGACGCGCGTAGACCTGCCGAAAAGCCCGTTTCCGGTCGCGGAAACGGGCTGCGGGCGGGTGCGGGCCCGAGGGGCCCGAGGGGCTTAGTCGGCGAACTCGCCGGCGTACGGGTCGGGCTCGCCCGTCTCCGGGTTGCGGCCCTCCTGCCAGCGCCGCTGGGCCTTGCGCCAGTGCACGAAGCTGAGGTGGCCGCCGTCCCAGAAGGTGATGCTGACGGGGCTCACGTCGAACTCGTCGGAGCAGAGCCGGTACAGGAATTCGGCCATGCCGTACGGGTACACCGCGAAGGAGTCGGCGGTGTGCCGCCCGCAGACCAGGACCGGCCACCGGTCCGGGTCGGGGTCGGAGGTGAGCCAGCACAAGATGTCCGAGCCGCCGGTGACGCCCCAGGCGATGATCGCCTCCGGGTCCACGTCGAAGGCGGCGCGACCGCCCACCGCCTCCCAGGCCTGCCGGGCGTTCTCGGTCTCCTCGGCCATCTCGGCCGGATCCCACTGGAGTCCGGGCTTGGGCAGCGGCAGCAGGATGCTCGCCTCGCCGTTGATGGAGCCCGCGCCGAACCGGCCCATGAATGCGATGAAATCGGCCGGGAACCGGGTTCCCCAGGCGGCCTCCGCCGCCGGCCAGTCGATGTCCTCGTCGGCGCCGTGCGTCGCCGGCATGATCTGCTCCAGCGCCTTGATCCGCGCGTTCTCCGTCATGCCGCTCCCCTGATGCCCCAGCTCAACCGCCCCAACCTACTGCCGCGGACGGGCACCGCCTAGCCGTGCGTGAGACGCCCCGGTACGTCCGCCTTGACGGTGGTGCCGGCCCGCAGCCCCCAGCCGGCCATGGCGCCGGCCGCCGTCTCCAGGACGTGGCGCGAGCGGATGCGGGGCAGGCCGAGGCGGCCGGGGGGCATGGTGACCACGGCGAGGACGCGGAGGTTCCGGTCGAGGTAGGCCACGTCGATCGCGAACCGCATCCGGAAGGTGTGCACGCTCCCGGCGGGGGTCAGCAGCAGCGCGCCCTCGATCCCGTCCCGGCCGAGCAGCCCCCGGGTGCGGGCCCGGTAGGAGGCGGCGACCTCCAGGGGGATGCGGGCCGCGCCGATGTGCAGGGTGCCGGTGCCGTCCCGCCAGTTCGCCATCCGGTCAGGGTAGGGGGCGTGCGTTGAGGGGGCGCTGCCCGCGGCCCCCCCGCCCAGTCGCCGGCCGGGCTTCAAGATCGGCCCCGGACCCGCGCCTCGAACGCCGGGCGAGGCCACGTGCAGGCCGGCGCCGGCCTGCACGTGGCCTCGCCCGGAGGGCGGTTTCAGGCCCGTGGGTCCTCGAAGCGGGGAGATGCCCCGCGCAGCGGGACCCGTGGGCGCTACCGTCGCGGCATGGGTGTCGCCGTGATCGTTCTTGCCGCCGGCTACGGCGCCACCGCGGGATGGCTGTTGCCGCGGGCCGTGTACCGGTTCTCCGTCGAGCCGGGGGAGCCCTGGCGTGAGCGCTGCCCGCAGGGGCACCGGCTGCGCGGCTGGCTCGGCCCCGCCCGCTGCCGGGTTCCCGCGGAGGCCGTCGTGCAGGGCTCGGGCGGCCGGCCCCCCGGGTCCGCGGCCCCGCACGCCTACGGCAGGCGCTCCGTCCCCCTCGCCGCCCTCGCCGGGGCGCTCTGCGCCGTGCTCGGCGCGGCCGTCGGGGCGCGGCCCGAGGCGGTGGCCTACGTGGGGCTCGCCCCGGTGGTCGTGCTGCTCGCGCTCGTGGACCGGGCCGTGCACCGGCTGCCCGACGTGCTGACCCTGCCGCTCGCCGCCGCGGTCGCCGCCGGGCTCGGTGCGGCCGCCCTCCTGCCCGGCGCCGGAGGCGACTGGCGGCTCGCACTCTCCGGCGGCGGCGCGCTCGGAGCCGCGTACCTGTTGCTGCACCTGATCAACCCCGCCGGCATGGGCTTCGGCGACGTCAAGCTGGCGCTCCCGCTGGGGGTCGCTCTTGGGTGGTACGGGTGGGGGGTATGGGCGGCAGGGGCCTTCCTGGGCCTCCTCTACGGGGCCCTCCACGGGCTCGGCCTGCTGTTGCGCGGCTCCGGGACCCGCGACCAGGGCTTCGCCTTCGGCCCCTTCATGGCGGCCGGAGCACTCACCGGAGTGCTGCTGGGCGGTTTCGGAGCGTAATCGTGGCGCGCCAATGCACGCAGCATGCTTTACGAAGGGTTATGGTGGAACCCCCCCCTCGGGCCGGTCCGTATCCCCCCCACGGACCGGCCCGTTTTTCGTTTCTCCGCCGTTTCCCAGGGCGTCGAGGCGAATGCGCAGGTCAGCCGCGCTGGGCCCAGATGTTGGTGCCGGGGGTGGACACCGCGAAGGAGTCGATCTCCTTCAGCTCGGCCTCGGAGAGCGGCGCGGACGCCAGCGCGGCCACGTTCTCCTCCAGCTGCTTCACGCTGGAAGCGCCGATCAGCGCCGAGGTCATCCGGTCGTCGCGCAGCACCCACTTCAGTGCCAGCTGGGCCAGGGACTGGCCGCGGCGGGCCGCGATCTCGTTCAGCCCGGCCAGCCGGCGCAGCACCTCGTCCGACAGCAGGTCCGGGTTGAGGGACTTGCCCTGCGCGGCGCGCGAGTCCGCGGGGATGCCCTTCAGGTACTTGGCGGTCAGCATCCCCTGTGCGAGCGGCGCGAAGGAGATGCACCCCATCCCGGCGTCCTCCAGGGTGTCCAGCAGCCCGTCCTCCTCCGTCCAGCGGTTGATCATGGAGTACGAGGGCTGGTGGATGAGGGGGCGCACGCCCATGTCGCGCAGGATCCGCACGGCCTCCGCCGTCTGCTCCGCCGTGTACGAGGAGACGCCCACGTACAGCGCCTTGCCCTGCTGGACCGCGGACGCGAGGGCGCCCATGGTCTCCTCCAGCGGGGTCTCCGGGTCGAAGCGGTGCGAGTAGAAGATGTCGACGTAGTCCACGCCCATCCGCTTCAGAGAGGCGTCGAGCGAGCTGAGCAGGTACTTCCGGCTGCCCCACTCGCCGTACGGGCCGGGGTGCATCAGGTAGCCGGCCTTGGTCGAGAGGATCAGCTCGTCGCGGTGGGCCGCGAAGTCCTGCGCGAAGACCTTGCCGAAGTTCAGCTCGGCCGAGCCGGGCGGCGGCCCGTAGTTGTTCGCCAGGTCGAAGTGGGTGACGCCGAGGTCGAAGGCGCGGCGCAGGATCGCCCGCTGGGACTCCAGGGACTTGTCGTCGCCGAAGTTGTGCCAGAGGCCGAGGGAGATCGCGGGGAGCTTGAGGCCGCTGTGGCCCGTGCGCCGGTACTCCATGGAGTCGTAGCGCGAGGGCTCTGCCCGATAGGGATTGGTATCAGTCACGTTGTCCTCCCTATCACGGACTTGTGACAGACCGAGTTGGGTACCCCATCCCGCCGCGCAGTAATGTGGCCGCCTCGGGGGAGACCGCAATTGGCACGGGGGCATTGCACGGAGGGGCTGGAAGATCGTGAAGCTGCGCGACCTGGTGTACAGGCTCTACGCACGCCGGGTGGAAGGCCGCCTCGACCATGACGCGGCGCCCAAGCACATCGGCGTCATCCTGGACGGCAACCGTCGCTGGGCGAAGGCGTCCGGAGGTACGACGGAGCAGGGCCACCAGGCCGGAGCCGACAAGATCTCCGAGATGCTCGGCTGGTGCACCGAGACGGACGTCGAGGTCGTCACCCTGTGGATGCTGTCCACCGACAACCTGGACCGGCCCGAGGTCGAGCTCCGCCCGCTGCTCAACATCATCGAGAACACCGTGCGGGGCCTCGCCGCGGACGGCCGCTGGCGCGTCCACCACGTCGGCAACCTCGACATCCTGCCCGCCGGGACGCAGACGGTGCTCAAGGAGGCCGAGCAGGCCACCCACGACGTCGACGGGATACTCGTCAACGTCGCCGTCGGCTACGGCGGCCGGCAGGAGATCGCGGACGCGGTCCGCTCGCTGCTCCTGGAGCACGCGCGGAAGGGCACCTCGTTCGAGGAGCTCGCCGAGATCCTCGACATCGACCACATCGCCGAGCACCTCTACACGCGCGGTCAGCCCGACCCGGACCTCGTGATCCGCACCAGCGGCGAGCAGCGGCTGTCCGGATTCATGCTCTGGCAGAGCGCGCACTCCGAGTACTACTTCTGCGAAGTGTTCTGGCCGGCCTTCCGCAAGGTCGACTTCCTGCGGGCCCTGCGCGACTACGCGGCCCGCCACCGGCGCTACGGCACCTGAGCCCGCAGGCCCCCCGCGGGCCGTCGCAGGTTCCCCTCGGCCCCCTCCCGGAACCCTTCACCAGGGATTCACCGAGCGTCCGTCATATGCCATGGCATGGCCTGGCCTGATCGGGGAATATCCCTCTCAGGTCGATGCCCGATCCACGGGTGTCGAGTCTCAGCGGACGGCATGGGGTCGTCCGCCCGGGAGGCCCTTTGCACCAGGACGCACGTGCGGTTCGCACGGACGGAGTGGGAGGGCCGGAAATCGGCCCCGGCATGGGTGCCGATGACCGGTCCGGTCTTCATGGCCCGACCTCTTCCGAGGGGGTACGTCCTTCCGTGGTGACCAGCACAAAGCGCCGCCTGCCCGACAGGCGGACCTACGTCCTCGACACCAGCGTCCTGCTGGCAGACCCCAACGCGATCACCCGCTTCGACGAGCACGAGGTCGTGCTCCCGATCGTGGTGATCACCGAGCTGGAGGCAAAGAGGCACCATCCCGAACTCGGCTACTTCGCGCGTCAGGCCCTGCGCCTGCTCGACGACTTCCGGGTTCGCAACGGTCGCCTCGACGCCCCCATCCCGCTGGGCGATCTGGGCGGCACCCTGCGTGTCGAGCTCAACCACTCCGACCCGGGTGTCCTGCCCGCCGGCTTCCGACTGGGGGACAACGACTCGCGGATCCTCGCCGTCGCCCGCAATCTGCAGGCCGAGGGCTACGACGTCACGGTGGTCTCGAAGGATCTCCCGCTGCGCATCAAGGCCTCCTCCGTGGGGCTGATCGCGGAGGAGTACCGGGCGGAGCTCGCGATCACCGATGCCGGCTGGACGGGCATGAGCGAGGTCGCCCTCTCCGGAGAACAGGTGGACCTCCTCTACTCGGAGGAGCGCCTCCACGTGCCGGAGGTCGCCGAACTGCCCGTGCACACCGGACTGGTCCTGCAGTCCGAGCGCGGCAAGGCGCTCGGCCGGGTCACCGCGGACGGCAACGTGAAGCTCGTACGCGGCGACCGCGAGGCCTTCGGGCTGCACGGCCGCAGCGCCGAGCAGCGCATCGCCCTGGACCTCCTCCTCGATCCCGAGATCGGGATCATCTCGATGGGCGGCCGGGCCGGCACCGGAAAGTCCGCGCTGGCCCTGTGCGCCGGCCTGGAGGCGGTGCTGGAGCGGAGGCAGCATCAGAAGGTGATGGTCTTCCGGCCGCTGTACGCGGTGGGCGGTCAGGACCTCGGCTACCTGCCCGGGGACGCCTCCGAGAAGATGAGCCCCTGGGCGCAGGCGGTCTTCGACACCCTCTCGGCGGTCGCCGGACGCGAGGTCATCGAGGAGGTGCTGAACCGCGGGATGCTGGAGGTCCTGCCGCTCACGCACATCCGCGGTCGTTCGCTGCACGACGCCTTCGTGATCGTGGACGAGGCCCAGTCGCTGGAGCGGAACGTCCTGCTGACCGTTCTGTCCCGGATCGGGGCGAATTCGCGGGTCGTTCTGACCCACGACGTGGCCCAGCGGGACAACCTGCGGGTCGGCCGGTACGACGGAGTCGTCGCCGTGGTCGAGAAGTTGAAGGGACATCCGCTCTTCGCGCACGTCACGCTCACGCGGTCCGAGCGCTCCCCGATCGCCGCACTGGTCACCGAGATGCTCGAAACGCTCTGACCCCGAGGGCCTGCTTCCGGGCAGTCGAAACGGTCAAAAACCTCATAGCGGGAAGGCGAGTTGGCGCCGCCCGGCAAAGGCCCGAGAGCCTAGCCGGGCGGCGTCGTGCTGCACAGCCCTTTGGCGAAATCGACGGCGACATGCCAGGTGTGACCTTTCCCACGCAACGGAGAATTGCCTTGCGGTGTCGCGTTCCGGCAGAGTCTGGTTTCCGTCAGGCCCCGCATACGGCACATCTGTATCTCCCGTGAGGTACACGCAGCACCACAACTCCACAGTCGAATGCCGTATGCCGCCCGGAGTTTCACGGAGCAGCCCCCGCGAGGGAGTTGCCCACGGGCCCGCGCCTCCAGTGACCGTAGAACCACGGAGGCCAGAGTCGAGGGGCACTTTTGCGCCCGCGCGGTCACTGCGGACGCTGCTGGAAGGACACCGTGTGAGCCGGATCTCGGTCCGGGGGTTCGCCGTGGCTTCGGCCACCGCGGTCACCACCGTCGGCGCAGTCGTGGGCGTTGCCACCGGCGACCCCACGAACGATCTCGAGACGACCGCTTCCGGCGCGACTCTCCTTGCCGAAATCCCGGTCGGCGATCAGGCGCAGGTCCAGAGCGCGTCCCTGACGCAGCAGGCCGACACCATCGCCCACGCCGCCGACGCCGACGCCAAGCGCTCGGCCGAGGAGGCCGCCCGCCTCCAGGCCGCCGAGGACGCCAAGGCGAAGAAGGCCGAAGCGCAGAAGGCCGCCGACGAGAAGGCGAAGAAGGAGCGCGAGGCGAAGGAAGAGGTCGCCAGCCGTTCCGCCGCCCGCGACGCCGGCGACTTCGCCGTCCAGAGCTCCTACACGGTCGCCCAGGTCAAGGCCATCGCCCAGCAGATGGTCCCGGCCGGCCAGTTCCAGTGCTTCTCGAACATCATCAACCAGGAATCCACCTGGAACTACAAGGCCGTGAACTCGTCCTCGGGCGCCTACGGTCTGGTCCAGGCGCTGCCCGGTTCGAAGATGGCCACGGCCGGCGCGGACTGGCGCACCAACCCCGCCACGCAGATCAAGTGGGGCCTGAACTACATGAACGTCCGCTACGGCAGCCCCTGTGGCGCGTGGAGCTTCCACCAGGCCAACGGCTGGTACTAGAAGCACGCTCAACCTCGTGGAGCCCCGCACCGCCACACGGTGCGGGGCTCCTCGCGTGTACGGTCTTCGGGGTGTGCCCGTAGACGGGGGCGGGGGAAGGAAGCGACATGGCGAAGCGGGAAGGCTGGCTCGGCCGGCTCGGGAACAAGCTGAACCGGATGGAGGCGCGGCTCAACGAGCGGCGCGCCGAAGTCGAGGCCGAGACCAGTGGGGACCTGCGGGGCAGCGCCGCGACGCCGCCGGCGGCCCCCGGGCCGACCGCCCCCGAGCCGCCCGTTGCCGCCC
>NZ_JARAYQ010000233.1:0-13144 GCF_033794505.1 Streptomyces sp. MB09-01
CCGCCCGCCTGGAGGCCCCGTACGGACGCCGCCCCGCTGCTCCCGGACCCCGAGCCCTACCGGGTCCTGGGCACCGAGGCGGCCGACCGGCTGGACCCCGCGCTGATGCGGCGCTGCTACGCCGAGCTGGTGCGCGGCCGCCGCTACAACGCCCAGGCCACGGCGCTCACCAAGCAGGGCCGGCTCGCCGTCTACCCCTCCACCGTCGGCCAGGAGGCCTGCGAGATCGCGGCCGCGATGGTCCTGGAGGACCAGGACTGGCTGTTCCCGAGCTACCGCGACACCCTGGCGGCCGTCGCGCGCGGACTGGACCCCGTACAGGCGCTGACGCTGCTGCGCGGCGACTGGCACACCGGCTACGACCCGCGCGAGCACCGCATCGCCCCGCTGTGCACCCCGCTCGCCACCCAGCTGCCGCACGCGGTGGGCCTGGCGCACGCGGCCCGGCTGCGCGGGGACGACGTCGTCGCCCTCGCCATGGTCGGCGACGGCGGCACCAGCGAAGGCGACTTCCACGAGGCGCTGAACTTCGCGGCCGTCTGGCAGGCCCCCGTGGTCTTCCTCGTGCAGAACAACGGCTTCGCGATATCCGTCCCGCTCGCCAAGCAGACCGCGGCTCCGACGCTGGCCCACAAGGCCGTCGGGTACGGCATGCCCGGCCGGCTGGTCGACGGCAACGACATCGCGGCGGTGCACGAGGTGCTGGCCGAGGCGGTCCGCAGGGCCCGGGCCGGCGGCGGTCCGACGCTGATCGAGGCGGTGACGTACCGGATGGAGGCGCACACGAACGCCGACGACGCGACCCGCTACCGCGGTGACGCCGAGGTCGAGGCCTGGAAGGCGCACGACCCGATCGAGCTGCTCGAGCGCGAGCTGACCGCGCGCGGGATCATCGACGAGGCGGGCATCCGGGCGGCGCGCGACGAGGCCGAGGTGATGGCCGCGGCGCTGCGCGAGGGGATGAACGCGGACCCGGTGCTCGACCCGATGGACCTGTTCGCGCACGTGTACGCGGATCAGACGGACCGGCTGCGCGAGCAGGCGGCCGTGCTCCGCGCCGAGCTGGAAGCCGAGGACCAGGCGTGACGACGGTGGCGGCGGCGAAGTCCGCGAAGCCGGGGGCCAAGCCCTCGACGATGGCGCAGGCCCTGACCCGGGCCATGCGCGACGCGATGGCCGAGGACCCGACGGTCCACGTCATGGGCGAGGACGTCGGGACGCTCGGCGGGGTCTTCCGGATCACGGACGGGCTCGCCAAGGAGTTCGGCGAGGACCGCTGCACGGACACCCCGCTCGCGGAGGCCGGCATCCTGGGCGCGGCGGTCGGCATGGCCATGTACGGGCTGCGGCCGGTGGTGGAGATGCAGTTCGACGCCTTCGCGTACCCGGCGTTCGAGCAGCTGATCTCGCACGTGGCGAAGATGCGCAACCGGACGCGCGGCGCGATGCCGCTGCCGATCACCATCCGCGTGCCGTACGGCGGCGGGATCGGCGGCGTGGAGCACCACTGCGACTCCTCCGAGGCGTACTACGTCGCGACGCCGGGCCTGCACGTGGTGACCCCGGCGACGGTCGAGGACGCGTACGGACTGCTGCGCGCCTCGATCGCGAGCGACGACCCGGTGGTCTTCCTGGAGCCGAAGCGGCTCTACTGGTCGAAGGCCGACTGGTCCCCCGAGGCGCCGGCGGCCGTGCCGGGCATCGGCAAGGCCCTGGTCCGCCGGGCGGGCACGAGCGCGACGCTGATCACCTACGGGCCCTCGCTGCCGCTCTGCCTGGAGGCCGCCGAGGCGGCCCGCGAGGAGGGCTGGGACCTGGAGGTCGTGGACCTGCGCTCGCTGGTCCCCTTCGACGAGGAGACGGTCGTGCAGTCCGTGCGCCGCACCGGGCGCGCGGTGGTCGTCCACGAGGCGAACGGCTTCGGCGGCCCGGGCGCGGAGATCGCCGCCCGCGTCACGGAGCGCTGCTTCCACCACCTGGAGGCGCCGGTGCTGCGGGTGACGGGCTTCGACATCCCGTATCCGCCGCCGATGCTGGAGAAGCACCACCTGCCGGGAGTGGACCGGATCCTGGACACCGTGGCACGCCTGCAGTGGGAGAACTGATGCCACAGGTCATGGAATTCAAGCTGCCGGACCTCGGCGAGGGCCTCACCGAGGCCGAGATCGTGCGCTGGCTGGTGGCGGTGGGCGACGTCGTCGCCATCGACCAGCCGGTCGTCGAGGTCGAGACGGCCAAGGCAATGGTGGAGGTGCCCTGCCCGTACGGCGGAGTGGTCACCGCCCGCTTCGGCGAGGAGGGGCAGGAACTGCCGGTCGGGGCTCCGCTGATCACTGTGGCGGTGGGTGCGCAGACGCTCCCGGAGGCCCCGGCGGCCGAAGACGGAGGCTCCGGCAGCGCGCCACGGCCGCTGATCGGTTACGGCTCGGACCACTCGCGCCCGGCGCGTCGGCGACGGGTGCGACCCGTCACCGCCGAGGTCACGGCGGCGGTCGTCCCTGCCGTTGCCGCCGCGACCGCCGTCGCTGCCGTGGCCACCGGGCCCGTCGCGGTGATCTCGCCGCTGGTGCGGAAGCTGGCCAAGGACAACGGCGTCGACCTGCGCGCACTGCGCGGGTCGGGCCCGGAGGGGCTCATCCTGCGGGCGGACGTCGAGGCGGCGCTGGCGGCTCTGCGGGCTCCGGCTCCGGTGGCGGCGCCGGCCTCCCCGGCTCCGCAGGGCGAGCGGATCCCGCTCAAGGGCGTGCGCGGTGCGGTCGCCGAGAAGCTGTCGCGCAGCCGCCGGGAGATCCCGGACGCCACCTGCTGGGTCGACGCGGACGCCACCGAGCTGATGGCGGCCCGCGCCGCGATGAACGCGGTGGGCGGCCCCAAGATCTCGGTGCTGGCGCTGCTGGCCCGGATCTGCACGGCGGCGCTGGCCCGCTATCCGGAGCTCAACTCCACGGTGGACCTGGCGGCGGGCGAGATCGTCCGGCTCCCGTCCGTGCACCTGGGCTTCGCCGCGCAGACCGAGCGGGGCCTGATGGTCCCGGTGGTCCGGGACGCGCAGAACCGGAACCCGGAGTCCCTGTCGGCGGAGTTCGCCCGTCTGACGGAGCTGGCGCGGGCCGGGAAGCTTGCCCCGGCCGACCTGACGGGCGGAACCTTCACCCTGAACAACTACGGGGTGTTCGGGGTCGACGGCTCCACGCCGATCATCAACCACCCGGAGGCGGCGATGCTCGGGGTGGGCCGGATCATGCCGAAGCCGTGGGTGCACCGCGGTGAGCTGGCGGTCCGCCAGGTCGTCCAGCTGTCGCTGACGTTCGACCACCGGGTCTGCGACGGCGGCACGGCGGGCGGCTTCCTCCGCTACGTCGCCGACTGCGTGGAATCCCCGGCGGTCCTGCTGCGCAGCTTGTAGCCGAGCGCGGACCGGGTCCTCGAACGCCGGCCGGGCTGAAGGAATCAGCCCGGCCGGCGTTCGAGGCGCGGGGCGGAGCGCCGTGCCGTGAGCCGCGCTCAGACCGTGAGCAGGAGCTTGCCCACGTGGCTGCTCGACTCCAGGACCCGGTGGGCCTCGGCCGCATCCCGCATCGGGTACGACGCGTGGACCACCGGGCGGATCCGGCCCGCGGAGACCAGGGGCCACACGTGCTCCCGTACGGCCGCGACAATGGCCGCCTTCTCCTCCAGCGGGCGGGCCCGCAGCGTGGTGGCGGTGATCGCCGCCCGCTTGGAGAGCAGCGCGCCAAGGTTCAGTTCGGCCTTCACGCCGCCCTGGAGCCCGATCACCGCGAGGCGGCCGTTCACGGCCAGGGCGTCCACGTTCCGGGAGAGGTACTTCGCGCCCATGATGTCCAGGATCACGTCCGCGCCGGCCCCGCCCGTCGCCGCCTTGAGCTCCGCCACGAAGTCCTGCTCGCGGTAGTCGATCAGGATGTCCGCGCCCAGCTCCTTGCAGCGCGCCAGCTTCTCCGGGCCGCCCGCCGTCACGGCGACCGTCGCGCCCACCGCCTTCGCCAGCTGGATCGCCATCGTCCCGATCCCGCTGGACCCGCCGTGCACGAGCAGGGTCTCGCCGGGGCGCAGTCCGGCCACCATGAACACGTTGGACCACACGGTGGTGACGGCCTCGGGCAGCGCGGCCGCCGTCACCAGGTCCACGCCCGCCGGGACCGGCAGCAGCTGGCCCGCCGGAACGGCCACCCGTTGCGCGTACCCGCCGCCCGACAGCAGGGCGCACACCTCGTCGCCCGGCGACCAGCCGGACACTCCCGGCCCGATCGAGGCGATCCGCCCGGAGCACTCCAGCCCCGGATAGGGCGAGGTGCCGGGCGGCGGGTCGTAGTACCCCTGCCGCTGGAGGAGGTCGGCGCGGTTCACGGCGCTCGCCGCGACCTCGACGAGGACCTCGCCGTCGCCCGCCACCGGATCGGGTACGTCGGTCCAGACGAGGGCCTCGGGGCCGCCGGGCTGCTCGATGGTGATCGCATGCATGGCCCGGAGGCTACGCCAACTCGTCCCTACTCGGCAGAGTTCCGGGTCACGGGGGGCGAGGAGGGCGGCGTCGCCCGGACGATGGTGATGAGACGGTCCGTCAGCTGGATCGGGCTCGCGTGCGGATCGTCGTACGCGAGGAGCCGGTGCCCGCGCAGCACGTTCACCACCAGGTCGTCGGTGTCCCGGACCGACTTGCCGACCTCGGACTTGCGTGCGGGCCGTTCGATGAGGTCGAGGCCGGTGCCCTGCTGGATCAGGTCCTCCATCACGGCGCCCGCGCTCGGGCTGAGCACCGAGAGGCCCAGCAGCCGGCCGGCCGCGCTCGCGCTCGTGATGACGGCGTCGGCGCCGGACTGGCGCAGCAGCGGGGCGTTCTCCTCCTCGCGCACCGCCGCGACGATCTTCGCCCCGCGGTTGAGCTGCCGGGCCGTCAGCGTGACCAGGACCGCCGTGTCGTCCCGCTGGGTGGCGATGACGATCTGACGGGCCTTCTGCAACTCGGCGCGCAGCAGTACCTCGGAGCGGGTGGCATCGCCGACCACACCGGTGAACCCGTCCGCGGTGGCCGTGTCGATCACCTTGGCGCTCGGATCGACGATGACGACCTGCTCCTTGGAAAGGCCCGTGGCCAGCAGCGTCTGCAGGGCCGAGCGGCCCTTGGTGCCGAAGCCGACGACGACCGTGTGCTCACGCAAGTTCTTCCTCCAGCGCTTCAGGCGCCACTCTTCCCGCGTCCGTTCCGTCAGGACTTCCAGGGTGGTACCGACCAGGATGATCAGGAACAGCACGCGCAGCGGCGTGATCAGCAGGATGTTGATCAGCCGTGCGCTGTCGCTGTACGGGACGATGTCGCCGTAGCCGGTCGTCGACAGCGTCACGGTGGCGTAGTAGAAGCAGTCGAGGAGGTCGACCTGCTCGTTGGCGTTGTCGTGGTAGCCGTCGCGGTCCAGCCACACGATGAAGACCGTCAGGAAGAGCACGAAGAGGGCCATCAGAAGGCGCTTGGTGACCTGCCTGAGCGGCTGTTCGACGATGCGCCTGGGCAGTTTGATGCGCCGGGAGACGAGCTTCTCGTCGGCCTCGCGGGCCATTGCGTCCTGACCGTGAAGTTTCACGTGAAACATCCTCCGGAAGCCCACGGCAGATCGAGGATCTCCAGGTCCTGCCCGGCGCGGGCGCCCTTCGGCGGTACGACGGCCAGCGCGTCGGCGGCGGCCACCCCGCGCAGCATCGCGGGCCCGTGGTAGCGCAGCGGCACCGCGTGCTCGTCGCTCAGCACGACCGGGACCAGCCGCGTGTCGTACGGGTGGCCCGGTACGTCGCCCTGGACCGGCGCCGTGTAGCGGGGGCGGTTGCGGCGGCCGGCGAGGGCGCGCAGCAGGGGCTCGGCGAGGGTCAGCAGCCCGGAGACGGCGGCCAGGGGGTTCCCCGGCAGACCGACCAGGTGCCGCCCGTCGGCCCGGCCGCCGATGCGGGCCAGCAGCATCGGGTGCCCGGGGCGTACCGCCACCCCGTCGACCAGGAGCTCGGCGCCCGCCTTCAGCAGGACGGGGTGGACGTGGTCGACGGGCCCGGAAGCGGTCCCGCCGGTGGTCACCAGCACGTCGGCGGTGGAGGTGGTGACGGCGTCCAGCAGGGCCGCGGCCCCCGCGGGGTCGTCGCCGAGCCTTCGGGTGCCGACGACCTCGGCGCCCAGCCGGGCGAGCCAGGGGCCGAGCATCGGGCTGAGGGCGTCGCGGATCAGCCCGTCGTGCGGGCGGCCCTCGGTGAGCAGCTCGTCGCCGAGGACCAGGACCTCCACGCGGGGCCGGGGCCGGGTGGTCAGTTCGTCGTACCCGGCGGCCGCGGCGAGCCCGAGCACGGCCGGGGTGACCAGGGAACCGGCGGGCAGCAGCAGGTCTCCGGAGCGGCACTCCTGGCCGCGCGGGCGGATGTCCTGGCCGGTGAGGACGGGGCGGTCGGCGAAGAGCTGGGAGCCCGCCTCGCGGCAGTGCTCGCTGCGGATGACGGCGGTGGTGTCGGCGGGGATCCGGGCGCCCGTGGCGATCCGTACGGCCTCGCCGTCCGCGAGGGGCTCGGGCCGGTCGGAACCGGCCAGGACCCCGGTGCCGGTACGGACGCTCCAGGGGCCGGGACCGGCGACGGCCCAGCCGTCCATGGCGGAGGTGTCGAAGGACGGCAGGTCGGTCAGCGCGTCCAGGGGCGCGGCCAGGACCTCGCCGAGGGCCTCGGCGAGCGGAACCCGGTGCGTACGGGCCCGCGCCCCGGCCCCCGCGTGGACGGAGGCCTCCCGCGCGCGCGGCCAGGAGAGCGCCCGGCGGCCGCCCGCCCCGCCGCCCTCGGGGGCGCGGCTGACCAGGGCCAGGGCCTCGTCGAGGGCCTCCTCGGCGGAGTTCGCGGGGGTCATCCGGAGCCGTTCTGTTCGGTGGCGGCGTCGTCCGCTGCGCCGGTACCCGCGTCGGCCTCGGCCTCGGCCGCCCAGCGCAGCGCCAGGTCGGCGGCCTTGCGGGAGGCTTCGGCGACGGCCTGGGCGGGGTCGGCGCCGGTGGCGGCGGCTTGGGCGGCCGCGTAGCCGACCAGGAAGGTGGTCAGCGGGGCGGCGGGCCGGGCGACGCCGTGGGCGGCGTCCCTGGCGAGATCGAGGAGGGTCTTGACGTCGACGTCGAGGTCGAGGCCCAGCTCGTTCTTGGCGGCGGTGATCCATTGGTCCAGCACGGTTCCATGCTCCCTGATCCGGGCGCGGGCGGCGGCGAGATCGTCCCAGGTGTCGCAGTCGAAGGAGGCGAGTGGCTGCGCCGTGACGCGGGCGAGGTCGAGTTCGGAGGTGAGCGCGCGCAGCGGGAGCCCGGTCAAGTTGCCGTGCTCGGTGGCCAGCAGGGCGATCTCGCGGCGCAGGGGCTCGGCCCGGTAGGCGGCGACCAGCGGCTGGTCCCGGCCGTCGGGGTCGCGGAGCATCGCGCCGTCCGGGCCGGGCGCGTCGAGCAGGGCCCGTACGGTCTCCCGGTCCAGGAACGGCAGGTCCGCGGAGAGTACGAGGACCAGCTCGGCGGTGGTTCCGCGCAGCCCGGCGTCCAGCGCGGCCACGGGGCCGCCGCCGGGCGGGTCCTCCCGGGTCCAGCGGACCGGGCGCGAAGTGGGGCGGCGGCCGCCGACCACGACAGTGGTCCGGGCGTCGGGGCAGGCGTCGAGGACGCGGTCGAGGAGGGCGCGGCCGCCGACGCTCAGCGCGGGCTTGTCCGCCCCGCCGAGTCGCTGCGCGGCGCCGCCGGCCAGCACGATCGCGTCGTAGCTCATGCCCCAGAGTATGAGGGGACCATGTCCCCTGCGGGGCGCCGCACTTACTGCGGGCTTATCCGGCGGGCGGCCGCGGCTCGGAGACCGGGGCTCAGACCGGAGGCTCAGAGCGGGGCTGAGAGCGGGGCTCCGCCCCGCAACCCCGTGTCTCGAACGCCGGAGGGGCCGGAAGATCCGGCCCCTCCGGTTCCTGCTACAGGTACGGGCCCGAGCGGATCGCGCCGTGGCCGCCGTCATCGTCGTCGTCGTGGGGGCCGCCCGGCGGGAGGGCGCGCCGCATCTGTTCCAGCTGGGCCCGCGCTGCCATCTGCTGCGCGAACAGGGCCGTCTGGATGCCGTGGAAGAGGCCCTCCAGCCATCCCACCAACTGGGCCTGCGCGATGCGCAGTTCGGCCTCGGAGGGAATGGCTTCCTCGGTGAACGGGAGGGACAGGCGCTCCAGTTCCTCCACGAGCTCCGGAGCCAGACCGTCCTCCAGCTCCTTCACCGAGGCGGCATGGATGTCCTTGAGCCGGACCCGGCTCGCCTCGTCGAGAGGCGCGGCACGTACCTCTTCCAGGAGTTGCTTGATCATGCTGCCGATCCGCATGACCTTGGCGGGCTGTTCGACCATCTCCGTCACCGGGACCTCGCGCGACTCGTCATCGGCGTCGCCGACCGCCGTCCCGTCCTGTCCCACGATCAGGACGTGCGGGGGGCTGTCCTGCGACCGTTCACTCCTCGGCATCTCCATGCCGTCATTCTCTCGCACGCCTTCGTTCTCACACGGTGTGCCCCCGTACAGTCGTGATCCACCCTGTACGGGGGCACCAGGATTACCCGGCGGTCCGGCGGGCCAGGGCGCCGGTGGAGCGGGTGACCAGCGCCGCGAGCAGGGCCGCGCCCAGCGGGACGACGACGATCAGCTGGGCGAGGGTCTCCCAGGGCACGGAGATCGGCACGTAGGGCACGCCCTCCGCCGTGGAGACGTAGCCTCGGTTGAGGTGGTGCTCGTACAGCGCCTGCAGTTCCCGTCGCTGCACCATGCGCAGGCCGACCGCGGGCAGGATCCCGGCCGCCGAGCCCAGGACGACTCCCATCAGGGCGACCACCCCGCACTGGAAGCCGCTCAGCGTCCGCCGCACCCGCGGCGCCGCGCCCACGGCCGCCAGGGTCTTCAGATCGGCCTCGGCGTCGGCCTGGGCGAGCCCGGTGGCGATGCCGGCCGCGCCGATGGTGACCAGGCCGGCGAAGACGGTCAGGGCGAGCAGTCCCAGGCTGTCGTTGCCCTCGTAGCCCGCCTCGATGCGCATGGACGCCTCCACGCCCATCCGGTCGATCTCTCCGGCGATCTTCTGCCGCTGCTCGCTGCTCGCCGTCCCGTCGAGGGTGAAGTACGAACCGGAGGCCGCGGTGGCCATCCCGGCGGCCTTGGCCGCGGCGGGCGGCAGGACCAGTTCGATGCCCCAGCCGTCGGCGCTCTCGGGTGCCAGGTGGACGGGCAGGATCTTGTCCTCACCGGCCGGATCCTCACCGAGCGGAGGAGCGGAGCTGACGCCCTCCTTGGCGATGACCACCCGCAGGTTGATCTTGCCGTCCTTGACCTGGCGCCTGTCGAAGGAGACGGCGCGGCCCTCCTTGAGGGCGGCCACGGAGCCCGGGTCGGTGACCGCCAGCACGCTCAGCAGTTTCTCGTCGGCGACGACCACCGTGCTCTGCGTGCCGCGCTTGCCCTCCACGCAGCGCCAGTCCTGGCGCAGGACCCGGGCCTGCTCGTCGGTGAACGCGTCAGGTCCTCCGGGGGTGTCGTAGAGCGGGCAGCGCTGGTCCTTGGGCCTGATGATCTCGACGCGGCCGCAGCCGGGTTCACGGGAGAACGACTCGCAGCTCGGCATGCCGACGACCAGCCGGTCGAAGTCCGCCCGGACCGCCACCGGGAGCTCCTTGGACAGGGCCTCGCGCAGGGCCGGCACCTCCTTGTGGGCGCTGTTCTCCTGGGCTTCCAGCAGCCCGGTGCCGTGCGGCAGATGGGCGACGTACTCGTGCCGCATCTGCAGGTCCCGGCTGTGTTCGTACGTGGCCACCGCGACGGTGCCGGCGACGGCGGCGAGGACCGCGGCCACGGCGGGCGCCGTACGCCCCCGGTTGCGCACGGCGTCGCGCAGCGCGAGCCGCGGCGACAGCGGCAGCCAGCGCCCGAGCCGGCCGAACAGGCCTACCAGGACCGGGGTGAGGGCGACGATGCCGAGCTCGGCGATTGCGCTGCCGCCCGCGACGACGGTGGCGCCCATCTTCGACGCGGTGCCGTACAGGGCGATCACGGCGCCGCCGGCGACGGCGAGCAGGCCGAGGACCGGCAGCACCCGGTTGGCGCGGCGCACTCCGCGGCGGCCGGTCAGCGAGGCCAGCACGGTCTGCCGGGACGCGGTGACGGCGGGAACGATGGCGGACAGCAGGCCGGTCACCACGGCGAGCAGGGCGATGCCGGCCAGTTCCAGCGGGCGGAAGTCGAGGCCGCCGAAGCGGACGCCGAGCTGCCCCTCCAGGACGGGGCGCAGCGCAAGGGTGAGCACCACGCCGACGACGGTGCCGATGACGGCGGACACGGCGCCGATGACCAGGCCGCCGGACAGCACGATGGAGCGGATGTGGCGCCGGTCGCCGCCGTTGGCGCCGACCAGGCCGAGCTGGCGGCGCGAGCGCCGGGCGCCGACCGCGAAGGCCGGTCCGGCGAGCAGGCAGATCTCCAGCATGGCGAGGCCCACGACAGTGGCCAGGACGGCCATTTCGGAGGCACTCCCCGCTTCCAGCTGGTACTGCTCCTTGGATTCCTGCTGGTAGAGCGGTACGTCGGCATCGGCGGGCGGGTCCAGGCGGACGGCGCGGGAGACGACCACCAGGGACTTGGTGTTGGCCGCCTTGACCATGTTCCACGTGAAACCTTCGCCGCCGACCTTGACCAGGTAGCTGACGTGGGGCCGGAGCCCGAAGGCCCCGGAGGCCTCGAGCGCCCGGTCGAGCGGGGCGATCAGGGTTCCCGGCGGGGCGAGGATCTCGTCCTTGCCGAGCTCGCTGGGAAGCTCGTACGCCCCGACGATCTTGTACGAGGTGGTCGCGCCGCGCGGAGTGACCGTGGAGCCGACGAACAGGCCGGAGTGCTCCAGGAGGGCGGTGGTGGCGGCGACCTCGCCGGCGCGCTCGGGCAGCCGGCCGCGGTCGAGCGTGAACATGCCGTCCACCAGCGGGCTCTGCGCGTCGAGTTCGTGCAGATCGGTGTCGAGCAGGCCGTGCTTGGTGCGGATCTTGCCGTAGCCCACGGAGTCCTTGATGACCTGGGTCCCGGCCGGGAGCGCGGACGTGTCCAGCTCCTGCGGGCTCTCCTGCGGTATCGACGCGCCGTCGAACTTTTCGTAACCGCCGACGGGGGCGAAGCTGGAGCCGTCCGGCAGCTGGTAGATCGCCACGCCCATGCGCGAGTGGCTCACCCGGGCGTCGGCGGCCCCGATCTGGCGCGAGAGGGTCTGCTCGGGGGAGAGCTCGGCGCTGCGCAGGGTGAGGTCGGCGGCGCTCACGCCGATGATCGGCAGGGCGATCATCGCGAGGACCAGGGAGCTGCGGCCCTTGGCGCGCCAGGCGTCGCGGCGGGCGATGCGCAGGGCCGCGACCCAGGAGTGGTACCAGCCTCGGAGGGAGAAGGTCACTGGCCGGCCGCCTGACCGGAGAGGAGCGAGTCGGGCCGGCTGCGCAGGGTCTCGTCGACCACGCTGCCGTCGCGCAGGAAGACCACGCGGTCGGCCCAGGCGGCGAACCGCGGCTCGTGCGTGACGAGGATCCCGGCCGCGCCCGCGTCGCAGCGGGAGCGCAGCAGGGAGAGGACGGACTCGCCGGTCTCGGAGTCGAGGGCCCCGGTGGGCTCGTCGGCGAGGACCAGGCGGCGGTCGCCCACGAGGGCGCGCGCGATGGCCACGCGCTGCTGCTGGCCGCCGGACATCTCGTCGGGGAAGCGGTCGGCGAGTGCGGCGAGGCCTATCTCCTCCAGCGCGGCGAGCGCGGACACCCGCGCCTTGCGGGCGGAGGTCCCGTCGAGTTCCCGGGGCAGGGCCACGTTCTCGGCGGCGGTGAGGGCCGGGATCAGGTTGTAGTCCTGGAAGACGTACCCGATGCTGCGGCGGCGCAGGGCGGCCAGCTGCTTGCGGCTCGCCGTGGTGAGGTCGGTGCCCTCGACCACGACCCGTCCGCTGCTCGGGGTGTCGAGGCCGCCCGCGAGGGTCAGCAGGGTGGACTTGCCGGAGCCGGACGGGCCCATGACGGCGACGAGTTCACCCGGGTGGACGGAGAGGTTGATTCCGCGCAGGGCGTGCACCTCGGTGGCGCCGCTGCCGTGGGTGCGGACGAGCTGGTCCAACTGCAGTACGGGCTGCTGGTGCTGGGGCTGATCGGGCATGAGGGGTCCCCCCTGGGACGGTGGTTCAGCCTCGCCGCGTGCGGGCGGTACGGGGCCGGGCGGTGGTGGTCGGGGCCGGGGTCTCGGCGGCGGCGGCCTGGGGTGGTTCGGGTTCGCCGGCTCTCCGGTCGGCCGGGAGGGAGAGCCGTACGAGCCGGGCTTCGCAGTGGTCGAGCCAGCGGGCTTCGGCCTCGGTCTGGAAGATCAGCTGTTCCAGGACGAGCAGCCAGGCCACGTCGTCGCGTTCGCGGGACTGCCCGCTCTCGACCGCGGCGAGTGCCGTGGCCTTGAGCCGGGTGTAGTCCTGCATCGCCTTGATCGTGGCGTGGCGCTGGGACTGGATGACGGCGCGGATGTCCACTCCGGGCGCGCCCACGGCCATCGCGAGCTTGATGGAGAGCTCGTCGCGGGGCGGGTTGGCCCGGTCGACGGGACGCTCGTACCACTGGCGCAGCTCGGTGCGCCCGGTGTCGGTGATGGCGTACAGGGTGTGCCCGGCGGCGTCCTCGCCGTCGGGGGCGACGAGACCGTCGCGTTCGAGGCGGGCGAGGGTGGTGTACACCTGCCCGACGTTGAGCGGCCAGGTGGAGCCGGTGCGGGATTCGAACTCGGTGCGCAGCTGGGAGCCGTACCGAGGACCCCGTTCCAGTAGGGCGAGAAGCCCGTGACGGATCGACATACCGAGTATGTATACCGAGTATGTTCACGCTCGGCAACCATCCTCAGGCGTACGCCGCAAGGGGGACCGCGGCCGCACCGCTCGGCTAGATGCTCCGGCGCAGGCGCACGCCGAGGTAGCCCAGACCCAGTCCCATCAGGGCGAATCCGGTGCCGAGGGGCAGTATGTGCGCGGCCAGGTCGGCGGCCCGGTCGTTCGGTTCGGTGCCGAGGGCGGTGACCCGCCCGGGCGGGCTCGACGCCACGGCCGGCGGGGGCGGGGGC
>NZ_JARAYQ010000234.1:0-13089 GCF_033794505.1 Streptomyces sp. MB09-01
GGGATCCTGGTGGCTAGCGTCGGGCGGGCGCAAAAACTTGCGTTGCTAGGTTCTGTACTCAGGCCGCCGGGAGGCCCCGTGTCCGCGTTCCTGCCCCATGATCCGCTCGGGCTCGACGAGCTCCTCGGGCCCGAGGACCTCGCCGTCCGTGACACCGTCCGGAGTTGGGCCGCCGACCGGGTGCTGCCGAACATCGCCCAGTGGTACGAGGACGGTGAGCTGCCCGGGATCCGGGAGCTGGCCCGGGAGCTGGGGGCCATCGGGGCGCTCGGGATGTCCCTCGAGGGCTACGGCTGCGCCGGGGCGAGCGCCGTGCAGTACGGCCTCGCCTGTCTGGAGCTGGAGGCCGCCGATTCCGGTATCCGCTCGCTGGTCTCCGTACAGGGCTCGCTGGCCATGTACGCGATCTGGAAGTACGGCTCCGAGGAGCAGAAGCAGCGCTGGCTGCCCGGCATGGCGGCCGGCGAGCTGATCGGCTGCTTCGGGCTGACCGAGCCCGATGTGGGCTCGGACCCCGCCGCGATGCGGACCTACGCCAAGCGCGACGGCACGGACTGGGTGCTCAACGGGCGCAAGATGTGGATCACCAACGGGTCGGTGGCCGCCGTGGCCGTGGTGTGGGCGCAGACCGACGAGGGGATCCGCGGATTCGCGGTCCCGACGGCCACCGCGGGGTTCTCCGCGCCGGAGATCAAGCACAAGTGGTCCCTGCGGGCCAGCGTGACCAGCGAACTCGTCATGGACGACGTGAGGCTGCCCGCCGATGCCGTGCTGCCGTCGGTGAAGGGGCTCAAGGGGCCGCTCGGCTGTCTCAGCCACGCGCGGTACGGGATCATCTGGGGGTCCATGGGCGCGGCCCGCGCCAGCTTCGAGGCGGCGCTCGACTACGCGAGGACGCGGGAGCAGTTCGGCAAGCCGATCGGCGGCTTCCAGCTCACCCAGGCCAAACTGGCGGACATGGCCCTCGAACTCCACAAGGGCATCCTGCTCGCCCACCACCTGGGCCGGCGGATGGACGCGGGCACCCTGCGGCCGGAGCAGATCAGCTTCGGCAAGCTCAACAACGTCCGCGAGGCCATCGACATCTGCCGTACCGCGCGGACCATCCTCGGTGCCAACGGGATCTCGCTCGAATACCCCGTCATGCGGCACGCCACGAACCTCGAGTCGGTCCTCACCTACGAGGGCACCGTCGAGATGCACCAGCTGGTGCTGGGCAAGGCGCTCACCGGTCTCGACGCCTTCCGGTGAGGGCCCTGCTCAGCTCTGGTTGAAGAAGTCGCGCGAGCGGCCGCCGGGCTCGCCGCTCACGATCTGGGTGTCGGCCGGGGTCAGCAGGAAGACCCTGGTCGCCACCCGCTCGATCGAACCGCGCAGTCCGAAGGTCAGGCCGGCCGCGAAGTCGACCACGCGCTTCGCGTCGCCCGGGTCCATCGACGACAGGTTCACGATGACCGGGACCCCGTCGCGGAACAGCTCGCCGATGCCGCGCGCGTCACGGAAGCCGTCCGGGGTGACCGTCGCGATCCGGCGGCCGTGCTCCACGGCCGACTCGGAGGCCACCTTCACCCGCGGGTCGGTGACCCACTGCTCACCGGGGCCGGCCACCGAACCCTGCGCGGCCTCCGCGTAGTCGTCGTCGTAGTAGCGCTCGTCGTCGCTGTCCTCCACGAGACCCAGCCAGGCACTCGCCTTGCGCACCGAACCCATGGACTGCCTCCTTTCACCGCGGTCAGTCTGTCTTCTCTCCGCTGCCCCTATGCTCGTCCATGATGCTGACAACGCGCCAAGTGGATAGCCGCCGCGCAGAGGTTTCGTGACGGTACTGGTGCAGAACATCCGTTGCACGGTCAAGGATCCTGGTGGCTACCACTGCTGACTGAGTGAAAATACGACCACTGCCGCCGTGCGGGTGAGCGATGGGGACGTTCGAGTGAAGGACGCGGCTCGCTACGATGCCCGGCAGGTACGCGTATGACACACGGGGGAAGCAGCTTGTTCGGCATCGTCAGACCTTGCACGCACCGGCTGGGGGAGCGGTTCAAAGCGGAGTGGATGGCCCATCTGTGCGGACTGTGTCTGGCACTTCGGGGAGACCACGGTCAGTTCGCCCGGATCGTCACGAACTATGACGGCTTGCTCGTCTCCGTTCTGACGGAGGCTCAGTCGGGTCCCGCGCCCGACGCCCGCCGCACCGCGGGGCCCTGCCCGCTGCGCGGGATGCGCACCGCCTTGGTCGCCCGGGGCGAGGGTGCGCGGCTCGCGGCCGCGGTCTCGCTCGTCCTCGCCTCCGCGAAGGTGCGCGACCACGTGGCGGACCGGGACGGGCTGTTGGCCCGCGCGCCCATCGCCGCGGCCGCGCGCAAGGTGGCCCGGGGCTGGGACCGCGCCGGCGCCCGCACGGGGGCCTCGCTCGGCTTCGACACGGCGGTGCTCGTCGACGCCGTGGACCGGCAGGCGGGCATCGAGACGCTGGCGGGCCCCGGCACGCCCGTTCTCGTGGTGACCGAGCCGACGGAGACCGCGACGGCCGCCGCCTTCGCCCATACCGCGCAGCTGGCCGGACGGCCAGGCAATGCCCCGGCCCTGGCCGAGGCGGGCCGGTACTTCGGTCGGCTCGCGCACCTGCTGGACGCGGTGGAGGACCAGGGCGCCGACGCCGTGGCGGGCGCCTGGAACCCGCTCACCGCCACCGGGACCTCGCTCACCGAGGCCCGCCGGCTCTGTGACGACGCCCTGCACGGGATCAGGCTCGCGCTGGAGGAGGTCGAGTTCGCGGACGCGGGGCTCGCCCACCGGCTGCTCGTGCACGAGCTGCGCACCTCGGTGGACCGGGCCTTCGGGACCGGCAGCTGCGCCCACACGGCGACCGCCTCGGCAGGGCAGGGCGGCAACCCCTACGGGGGCCAGCCCCACGGCGGCCAGGGCGGGAACCCGTACGGCCAGAACCCGTACGGCCAGAACCCCTACGGCGGGACTCCGTACGGCGGCGGAGCGGGTGGCCCCGGGATGCCGCCCACCGGACCGGGCGGATTCGGCGGTGCGCCGCCGCCGCAGCGGCCCCGCCGCGGACTGCTCGCCGGCTGCGCGGTCGCCATCGGGCTGTTCTGCACCTGCCAGATGTGCTGCACCGAGCACGAGGGCCCGTGGTCCCGGAAGAAGCGGGACCCGTGGTGCGACGCGTGTGATTGCTGCGACTGCTGCAACGGCACCCATGGCTCCAGCGGCGGTGGCGGCGGGAGCGGTGGCGGCGGCGACGGCTGCTGCAGCTGTGACTGCTGCGGCTGCGACTGCTGAGGCCCTTTCAGGTGGGACAGGTCCGGACGGCGTACGAGGGGATTCCCGTCCGGACCCGTGTGGAAGGGGTGAGCGGGATGAGCGACGACGCAGACGATCCGCATGCCGCCCGTCGGACATGGCACGAGGGCAGGGCCGCGGCCGTGTCCGCCCCCTGCGGTCCCCTCGCGCCGACGGGTACATGCCCCCAGACTCCGTCCGGGGGACCCCCAGGCTCGCCGACTACCCGGAAGGTCGAATTCCGGCCGTCCCGGGGCCCTGGCGCGCGACCGGCGGAGGTGTGGCGCTCACCGCACCGCCGAAGACGCCCCGCGCCTCGACGGTGAGCCCTTCACCGGTGACGCCGTACCGGCCGTCCACGAGGCTCCGCCCGCGCACTCCCGGCTCTGCGCCGGGGAGGTGCGGATCGTAGTGATCCGCCGCGAGGGGGAGTGGGCGGTGCGCGTCTTCGGCCCCGCCTCCGGAGCCCGCCGGGCCTTCGCGGGCGTCGAGGCCACCCCGTACGACCCCGCCTTCGCGCCGCGCGGGCGTTTCCGGCCGTACTCCGAAGGCCGAAGAGTCCAGGTGGAGAACGCCGACGGGCGGGTCCGCGGACTCGGCCTCGGCCTCGGCGGGGAGCTGACCTTCCCCTCCCAGGGCGCCGAGCACACCCTCCAGGTCGCCGTGGACGAGGACGACGGCAGCCTCCGGGCCGTGTTCGGCGATGCCACCGGCGGGCGGTCAACCCACCGCTTTTGCTTCCTGGAGCCCGGCATACCGGACGCAGGCGGGGCGATCACCGTGGATTCAACCGGTCGCTGCTTCCCCCCTGAGCCTTCGCGGACCACTTCATCCGTCCGTTTCCGCCACCCGGGAACACGCTGCCCTTCGAAGTGGCGGCGGGCGAGCGGAGGCTGAAACCCGCTCTTGCGACCGGTATCTGACGACAGGACACTCCCGACAGCGCTTGTCAGGGACACGGCCAGAATTCCTGCCCCGTGCCCCCGGCTGCGCCTCACGGGCCCAGGCACCCCCACATCCGCCGGGCCCCCGACCCTCTGCAGGAGGACGAGAAGTGAGGATCAAGCGCATGACCCGTACCAGGCTGCTCGCGGCGGCCACCGGCCTGGCCGCCGCCGCAGCGTTCGCCGTCCCCACGGCGGCGACCGCGGACCCCCGGGACGGCGGCGGATTCAGCGCCGACCGGCTCGCGTCGGCCGGCGCATCCGTACTGCGCGCCAACGTCGGAGGCACCGCCTGGCACACCGACCCCGCCACCGGAACACTCGTGGTCACCGCCGACTCCACCGTCTCCGCCGCCGCCATCGACAGAATCAAGCGCGAGGCCGGAGCGGACGCCGGGGCGCTGCGCATCGAGCGCACCCCCGGCAAGCTCACCAAGCTGGCCTCCGGCGGCGACGCGATCTACGCCAACAGCTGGCGCTGCTCGCTGGGCTTCAACGTGCGCAGCGGCAGCAACTACTACGCCCTGACCGCCGGTCACTGCACCGAGGGCGCGGGCACCTGGTGGACCAACTCCGCCCGCACCAACGTGCTCGGCAGCACCACCGGCTCCAGCTTCCCGACCAACGACTACGGCCTCATCAAGTACGCGAGCAACACGCCGGTGCCCCCGGGGACCGTCGGCAGCCAGGACATCACCAGCGCCGTGAACGCCACGGTCAACATGTCCGTGACCCGGCGCGGCTCCACCACCGGGATCCACAGCGGCCGGGTCACCGGCCTCAACGCCACCGTGAACTACGGCAACGGCGACATCGTCTACGGCATGATCCGCACCAACGTATGCGCCGAGCCCGGCGACAGCGGCGGCCCGCTCTACTCGGGCACCCGCGCCGTCGGCCTCACCTCCGGCGGCAGCGGCAACTGCTCCTCGGGCGGCACGACCTTCTTCCAGCCCGTGGTAGAGGCCCTCAACGCCTACGGGGTCAGCGTCTACTGACGGTGCCTCACGCACCCCGTCGCGCCCCTGGACGTCCTCCCGCCTTCTGGGAGGATGTCCAGGGGTCCGTGTCCGCGGGGGAGGCAGGTTTCTGCATGAAACGTATCGGCGTGACCGGACACCGGTCCATTCCGGATGCGGTGCTCGGCCATGTGGAGAGCCGCCTGCGCACCGTACTGGGCGGCCACGAAGGGCCGTTGGAGGCGTTCTCCAGTCTCGCCGAGGGGGCGGACCAGCTGTTCGCCGCCATCGCGCTGGAATGCGGCGCGGGACTGACCGTGGTCATCCCCAGCGGGGACTACGAGGACGGCTTCGAGGGCGCCGAGGCCCTGGCCCGCTACCGGCGGCTCAAGCGCCGTGCCACGCAGGAGATCAGGATGGACTTCGCCCGCTCCACGGACGAGGCCTACTACGCCGCCGGCACCTACATCGCCGACTCCTGCGACCGCCTCGTCGCCGTCTGGGACGGGCAGCCCGCGCGCGGGCACGGCGGCACCGGCGAGATCGTCGCCTACGCCCGGGCGCTCGGCAAGCCGGTCACCGTCATCTGGTGCGAGGGCGTGTCCAGGGACTGAGCCACGCCCCCGCCGTCGGGCCGGCAGTTCCGCCAGGGCCTCAACTGCTGTGCCGGACCAGCCAGTCGGTGTGCTGCGGGGAGACGTACCGCTCGGTCTCGTACACCGACGAAGGCCATTGCGACTCGGTGATGGTCGTCTGCATCACGACCATCATCGCCGCCAGGTCCTGCTCGATCAGGGTGTGCGCCTCGATCAGCGGATGATGGCGGCGGACCTCGTTCCAGGCGATGCCGGCCGCCGCCGCCGCGCTCAGCAGCGCGGTCAGCTTCGGCCCGGGCCCGGACCCGAACGACCCCAGCAGCGCGAACAGCAGGGCCAGGCAGGTCAGCAGCACGATCGTCCACGACCACAGGTTCGTCGCCCGCCGGGACACCTCCGTCCGCCGCCGGTACCAGTTGCGCTGCTCGATCAGCCGGTCCCGGACGTACGTCTCCCTCCGCACCTGGTAGCCCATCCCGCGCAGCCGCTGCATCGCGCCGGTGATCTCCCCGCCCTCCGGTACCGTCCCGGCGGTCCGCGGATCCTCCCAGCCCATCTTCCGCAGCTCGGCCAGGCCCGCCTCGAGCCGGGTCCGGTACGTCTCCTCGGCCGCGCCGACCTCGCTGCCGAACGGCGCCCCGTGCACGGCGTACCGCCAGGCCAGGGACTTGATGAACTCCGCCGCGCTGCGGTTGAGCTGCCACTGCGGGCGCGCCCGGCGCCTGGTCGCCCGCATGCCCACGCCCAGCACGCCCGCGTACGCGAGCACGCTCAGCAGCCCGAAGAGGTACAGCGAGCCCAGCTTGGGTCCCGAGGGCAGTGCCGCGGCCCCCGCGGCGGCCACGAGCAGCATCAGCTGGGCGCGGGTGGCCTGGGTGGACTCCCGCTGCCGGGAGATCGCCGCCTGGTCGGTGTGGTGGAAGAGGGCCGGCAGGTCCTCGTTTCGGAAAGTCATGCTGTCGGTCACAGCGCCCCCCTGCTGTCGGGTGGCGGGCGGCGGGGCCCGCGGTCGCGGGGCCCCCGCCGCCCTCCGTGGAATCACACGGCGAGAGGCTCCAGATCGCGGTGGATCCGCCGCTCGTCCCGGGCGTACCGGGTCAGGCTGTGGTCCTCGCCGAGGAGCCGGCTCAGCTCGGACACCGCCTCCGCCCGTACCCGGGCCGCCTCTTCCTTGCGGCCCAGCGAGTCCAGGCTGACCGCCATGTTGGAGCCCGCCGCCAGGGTCTCGGGATGGTGCCCCCCGAGAGCCTCGCGCAGCCGCATCACGGCGAGCCGCTCCAGCTCCAGGGCGCCTTCCGGATCGCCCAGGTCGGCCCGGGTGTTGGCCAGGTTGAGGTGGGCGAAGACCGTGTGCGGATGGTTGTCGCCGAGGACGTCCCGCATCAGCCGGATCGTCTGCCGCAGCATCGTCTCCGCCGTCTCGGCCGCGCCCGTGCCCCAGTGGAAGACCGCCAGGTTGTTGACGGCCGCCAGCGTGTACGGGTGCCGCTCGCCCGGCACCTTCATGTACTCGTCCACCACCTCCTGCGCCAGGTCACGCGCCCCGCCCGGGTCCCCGGTCGCGAAGAGGTCCGAGGCCAGGTTCAGCTCGCAGGACAGCAGGTCCGGGTTGACCGAGGTGTACTTGGCCCGGTAGCGGGCCCGGGTGGCCGTGGTCAGCCGGAGCGCGTCCTCCAGCTGGCCCGCCCGGCGCAGCGACACCGCCAGGTTCTTCGCGGCCGACAGGGTGCCGGGGAAGGCGCGCCCCAGCGTCCGCTTGTAGGTCTCGTAGGTCCGGCTGAGCAGTTGCACCGAGTCCTCGTACCGGCCCACCTCGCGCAGGTCGCGGGCGAGGTTCTGCGCGGAGGACAGGGTGTACGGGTGCTCCGGTCCGAGCACCTCAGTGCGCAGGTCGTGCACCTCCTGGTCGATCTCGCGGGCTCTGGTGTACTGGCCCACCAGCCGCAGGTTCAGCGCCAGGTTGTTCGCGGCGGCCAGCGTCCGCGGGTGCGCCTCGTGGAAGATCTGGCTGAAGCCCTCGTGAGCGTCGGTCGCCAGCTCCATCGCCTCCGCGTACTGGCCGAGCGCGCCCAGGGTGTTGGCGAGACCGCTCGTGGTCATGTATGTGTGCGGGTGCGAGGGGCCCAGCACGGCCCGCTGGCGCTCCAGGGTCACCTCGTCCAGCTCCTTCGCCTCCACGAACCGCCCCTGCGAACGCAGGATGTTCGACAGGTGGAAGCGCAGGTACAGGTACTGCAGGTCGTCGTTGCCCAGCATCTCCTTCCAGGCTTCGCGCAGTTCCTCGCCGAGCTGGTAGGCGGCCTTGAAGTCGCCGCGCTTCCACAGGTAGCGGACGCGGTCGATCAGCAGCCTGCGGGTCTCCGGCTCCTTGCAGTACCGGGCCTCGGACGGGGTCAGGTGCGACCAGATGGTGTTGAACCGCGCCCAGGTCTCCGGATTGTCGATCGGCTCGTCGTCGTCCGGCCGGGCGCCGGCCAGGATCCGGTGGACGGCGTGCCGGGCCTCCCGCTGCTCCTCCTCGGTCAGCTGGGCCCGGATCACCGCCTGGACCAGCCGGTGCACCTGGATGCTGTTGCTGACCTGGTCGACCTTGGCCAGCGCGAACCGGCCGATCTCCCGGATCACCCGGCCGAGCACCAGCTTCTCCTGCAGCGAGCGATCGTAGGGCTTGAGGGCGTCGATCATCTCCTTGCTGTAGAGCAGGTTCGCGGAGATCGGCTCGGGCGCGAGGAAGGCGCACAGCTGGAGCAGCCGGACCGCGGCCGGGGAGCGGGACTGCAGCCGTTCTATGGAGATGTTCCAGGTGGCGGCCACCGGCTCCGGATAGCCGGGCGGCTGGTTCAGGGCCAGGACGCTCGCGGCCTGCTGGGCCAGCTGCTCGATGTACGCGGCCACCGGGGTCGCGGTCTCCGCGATCCAGGCCCCCGCCTGCTCGACGGCCAGCGGAAGGTCGCCCACCGCGATCGCCACCTGCTCGGCGTCCTCCTTGCTGAGCCCGGGGGCCCGGCGCTGGAGGTGCTCGATGGACTCCTCGCGCAGGAACACGTCCACCGGGAGCGCGTCACCGTACTGCGACCAGGACTGGTTGCGGGAGGTCACCAGCACGTGGCCCGGACCGCCCGGCGGGAAGAACCGCTTGAGGGTCTCGGGATCGTCGGCGTTGTCGAAGACCAGCAGCCAGCGGGAGGACGGCACCCCGCGCCGCAGCAGGTCGATCGCCTCCTGGGAGGCGGCCGCCATGTCCTCGCCGGTCTGCGCACCCAGGCGCACGGCCAGCTCGGCGAGGGCCGCGACCACGTCGTCGGTCTGCTCCGAGGAGATCCACCACACCAGGTCGTAGTCGGCCATGAACCGGTGCACGTACTCCAGCGCCACCTGGGTCTTGCCGACGCCGCCGAGCCCGAACAGGGTCTGCGGCTGCGGCAGCACCACGGCCATGCCGCCGCCGAGCTGGTCGCGCATCCGCTCCAGCACGATGCTGCGGCCGGTGAACCCGGGGTTGCGGGGCGGCGCGTTCCAGATCTTCGGGACGGTTCCCGGGAAGCGGGGGCCGGGCTGGGAGGCACTGGCGACGCTGTCGGGCAGCGCCATCGGCCGCTCCACCGCGCGCAGCAGCGCGGCGGTGGCGTGCACCTCGTCGAGCCGGAAGAGGTCCACCGGGTTGCGGTCGATGTACGGCGTGGCGAGGCGTACGTCACCCACCCTCAGCGGCACCAGCTGGCGCCGGCCACCGGTCGGGTCCTCGGCGGCCGCCCGCTCCCACACGTCCACGGCCCGGGTGGACTTCAGGTACGCCGTGGACAGCAGCACCACGGTCCGGGCGGCGGTGTCGATGCTGATGCCCGTCCCGCCGCCGAGGGTGTCCCCGGAGCCGGCGGTCACCGGGGCCCGCTCCGCGGAGACGTCCTTGGGCACGACCCGGAAGCCGGCCCGGGTGAGCACCGACTCGATCCAGTCGGCCCACATCCGGTTCTCGGCGACGTAGGAGAGGAACAGGTCGGCGGGCAGCGCCGGGCGGCGCCGGGTGAAGGCGTCCCTGATCCGTAGGCGCACCTCCTCGCCGATGACCGGCATGGAGGTGATCTCGCCCTCGGTGACCACGGTCGTGAGCCGTTCGAAGGCGGACAGCAGGGAGTTGGTGAGCCCGGCCTCGTCGCCGAAGGTGGCCAGGGTCTCCTCGTAGGCGTAGTAGGGCCGGTACGGGATCTCCACCGCGCCCCAGTACGAGGTGAGCTCGTCCCCGACCAGGCCGTTGGGGAAGCGGTCGAACTTGATCCGGGCCAGTGCCCGGCCCGCGTCGGCCTTCTCCTTCTCGCCCTCGTCGATGCGCATGGGGACGGGGTAGATCTTGATGCCGCGGTCGTTGAACCGCTCGTCGATCTGGCGGGCCACGGACGCCGCGCCGTCGATGGACTGGTCGGAGAGGGTGAAGCAGTCGACCAGGACGTCCGGGAGGTGCACGGTGCAGATGTCCGCGATGTCGGACAGGCCGGTGCGGCTGTCGATCAGGACGTAGTCGTAGTTCCTCTTCATGTCGGCGCGTAACGCGTCGAAGAAGAGGCCGCCGCCAAGGCGGTCGTAGAAGTTGTCCCAGTCGAAGGTGGAGACGGTCGCCGAGTACTCGCGGTTCTGCCGGCCCGCGGAGACGAAGTCCAGGGTGCCGCCGTCCGGGAACTCCCAGCCGAGGGTCTCCGGGGTCAGCGAGACGGCGTGCGGCTGTATCCGCGCGTAGTCCTCGTGCCAGTCCTCGGCGCGCTGCACCGGACTGGTCGCGGCCCATGCGTACTCGCTGATCAGGTCGATGACCCCGGTGGTGGCCCCGAGCGTGGAGGGGTCCAGGAAGGGGTGGAAGAAGCGGTGCAGGCCCGGGGCCTCCAGGTCCCAGTCCACGGCGAGGACCCGCTTGCCGTTGGCCGCCAGGATCCAGGCGGTGTTGGCCAGCGCCATGGTGCGGCCCGTGCCGCCCTTGTACGAGTAGAAGGTGACGATGCGTCCGTCACGGCTGTCCCTGCTGTCACGACTCGCTGTCATCCGCGTCCCCCCAGTCGGTGTCGTTGCTGTCGTTGCCGTCGATGTGGGCGTCGTACGCGTCGGGCGGGAAGGGAGCCGTGGGCGGTGCGGACGGCTCGCTCATCCCCATCGGCCCGAGCAGTCGCGGGCGTTCGGTGCGGGTGTTGCCGGCCGGCAGGTAGACCTGGGCGTGTCTGAGGAACTGCTGGGCGGCGGCCTCGACCACCTGGGGCAGGATCTGTCCGAGGGTCTCCATGCTGGCCACGCCGTTGGCGGCGGCCCGGCAGGCGGCCCGGCCCTGGCCCATCTTGACGGGCAGGGTCTCCTCCAGCCGCCGGGCCAGCTCGGCCTCCTTCGCGCGGCTCTGGTGGTCGTAGCGGTTCCACGGCACGACCACGTTGATCCACGGGCGGGACTCCTGGTCGAAGGCGGCCAGGCGCTGGCGGCGGTGCTCGTCCTCCACGACCCAGCGGTCGACGATCAGGATCTCCGGCCGGGTAGGCGGCTGCTTGCTGTCGAAGTGCCCGGCCTCGTCGTCGAAGGAGGACATGGTGGTCCGGTAGTTGAGGTTCTTGATCACGTCCTCGGCGACGTACGCGATCGGGCGCTGGGACACCGGATGGTACGGATTCCAGTCCAGGGCGCTCTCCCCGTAGTACTCCGGGCTCCGGCCGTCCGGCAGGTCGTGCCGGGAGCCGGCCGCCACGGTCACGTGGAGGGTGCGGGCGGGACCGCCGCCGGCACCGCCCGCACCGCCGGCGGGACCGAAGGCGCTGGGCACCACCCGGTAGTCCATGGGGCGGACGGGATCGAGACGGACGGTCTCGGCGACCCGGACGATGCGCCGGGCCAGTTCGTAGACGGCCCGCTCGTACTGCTCGGCGTACCCGCGCAGTTTGATCAGCCCGTACAGCCCGTCGGTGACGTAGCGCTCGCCGAAGGTGTTGTGGTTGAACTGCAACCGCTCGGCCGGGCCCGGAAGTTGGGACGGCGGGACCGGCACCCACAACGCGGGCACGATGGCCTCGGCGCGCTCGTTGCTCGCCGCGCCGTGCTGGATCGCGCGGTGCGCGAAGGCGAACCATTCCCTCCCGCACATCTCACTGGCGAAGTACCGCGGCGAGAACAGGGGCACGAAGACCCGGCAGGTGGCGAGCGCCGCCCCGAGCCGTTCCGACCAGCCCTCGCCGCTGCGTATCTCCCGGTCCATGAACCCCGCCTCGGCGCCGGCGGGCAGATCCGTCAGCGCCATGACGTGGCCGCAGAGATCGCGGAAGAGGCGCTCCACCCACATGTCAGGGTCGGGCCCCCCGGCCCCGAATCTCGGTGTGTGCGCATAACTGAGAAAAAAATACGGCTGCACTGATGCGGGCAACACGCCCCCCGTCCCGAAGCTGCGAGCGAAGAAACATCATTCCGGAGCTGCTTCGCCACATCCCCTCATCGTTCAGTCAATCAGCGTCTGTTTTCGGTCATCCACTCAAGGGCGTGGTCAACGGCATCCGGGAGGGAGAAGAGCATGGTCGCCGCACCTCCCAGCCGCCCCCTGCGTACCCGGGAATCCGGGAACGTCCTGCCGATCTCCGCGAAATCGCCGTCGTCCAGCGCTACGTCCTCGTAGGCGGTCCACGCCCCTTCCTGCCGACTCCCTTGCCGCCCCGGAAGGTTCACCTTCACCACACACTCGTACATGCGCAAGGGGGGCTTCGGAATTCGATACTCCGCGAGATGGAAAGCCGTGCAGACCGAAAACCCCACATTGATCATGAGTACCTGACCGCCCTCCCAGCACAACTTCCCCAGCGGCGACTCCTCCCCCAGGTGACTTTCGATGCGGTGCCCGGAGCAGAGCCGCTCCGCGTCCGCGCCGAGGGCGGCGAAAGAGGTCTGCGGGTGGGCGCTGCGCGCGGCGCCCGGCGTGGTGCGGACGGCCTCGGCGAGGGTGCCCATGCCCTGGCTCGGGGTGCTCGCCGGGTCGAAGGCGGGCATCCGCTCGCGGAAGGCCCGCACCCCGGACCCGTCCAGGCCGGCGATCCGCTCCAGATGGGCGCTGGAGGTCTTGGAGTTCTCCGGGGTGAAGGCGGGGACCACCAGGGTGCCGCGCGGACCGAGGACCCCCGTCAGGGCGTCGCGCAGCTGCTCGGCGCGCAGGCCGGTCCCGCCGAGGGCGGCGTGCACCATGAGCCGCATCCCGGGGCGGACCCCCAGCAGCCGCAGCTGCACGGCCAGCTGGAGGGTGCCGGCGGGCCGTGCAGCTGCGGCTGCTGGGGGTCCGCCCCGGGA
>NZ_JARAYQ010000235.1:0-13089 GCF_033794505.1 Streptomyces sp. MB09-01
CCGCTGCCGCTCGGCCCATCGATGCCGACGGCGCCGCCCGCCCCGGCATGCTGCGGCTCGCCTCGGCCTCGCTCGCCGGGACCGCGATCGAGTTCTACGACTTCTTCGTGTACGGAACGGCCGCCGCCCTCGTGCTCGGCCCGCTGTTCTTCCCCTCCTTCTCGCCGCTCGCCGGGACCCTCGCCGCCTTCGCCACCTTCGGCGTCGGCTTCCTCGCCCGCCCGCTCGGATCGGCGGTCTTCGGCCACATCGGCGACCGCTACGGCCGACGCCCGGTGCTCCTGGCCTCCCTGCTCCTGACCGGCCTCGCCACGGTCGCCGTCGGCTGCGTGCCCACGTACGCATCGATCGGCGTGGCCGCGCCCCTGCTGCTGCTCCTGCTGCGCTTCCTGCAGGGCCTCGGGCTCGGCGGCGAGTGGGGCGGCGCGGTGCTGCTGACCGCCGAGCACGCGCCCGAGGAGCGGCGCGGCCTGTGGTCGAGCTTCCCGCAGATCGGCCCGCCGGTGGGTTTCCTGCTGGCCAACGGCCTGATGCTGGGGCTGTCCGCGTCGCTGAGCGATGCGCAGTTCACCTCGTGGGGGTGGCGGGTGCCGTTCTGGGCCGCCGGGCTGCTGGCCCTGGCCGGGCTGTGGCTGCGCCGCTCGGTGGAGGAGACCCCGCAGTTCAAGGCGCTGACCGAGACCGGGCGGCGGGCCGAGGCACCGCTGGCCGAGGTGGTCCGCGGCCACTGGCGCCTGCTCCTGCTGACCGGCGGGGCGCTCGCCGTGGCCTACGCCGTCTTCTACGCGGTCACCACCTGGGCCCTCGCGTACGCGACCGAGCGCCTCGGCCTGGGCCGGACGGTGGTGCTGGGCTGCATCATGGGCGCCGTCGCGCTGATGGGCCTCGTGACCCCGCTGGTGGCGGTGCTCGGCGACCGGTACGGCCGCCGGCCGCTGTGCCTGGCCGGGTGCACGGCCTGCGCCCTGCTGATGTTCCCGCTGGTGGCGCTGCTCGGCACGGCCGACCCGCTGCTGATGACACTGGGCTTCACGGGGGCGCTGCTGGCCATGGTGACGATGTTCGCGGTGGTGGGAGCGTACCTGCCGGAGCTGTACGCCCCGCGGATCCGCTGCACGGGCGCGGCCGTCGGCTACAACCTGGGCGGCGTGCTGGGCGGGGCGCTGACCCCGATCGTGGCGACGGCGCTGGCGGCCGGCCCGGGCCCGCCGTGGGGCGTCGCGGTGTACCTGACCGGGATCGCCCTGCTGAGCCTGGGCTGCTTCGCGCTGCTGCCGGAGACCAGTCCGCTGGTCGTACGGGCGCGGTCGGGCGCCGGCAGGGGAACGGAAACGGGGGCGGCCGAAGCGGCCGCCCCCGCGTAGCTCCGTAGCTCCGTAGCTCCGTAGCTCCGGTTACGCGTCGATGCTCTCCTGGCGGGCGGCGGCCTCGGCCGCCGCCTGCTTCTTCGAGGCCATCAGGCTGGTGATCGTGGTGATGACCAGGACACCGCAGATGACGCCGAGGGAGACCGGGATCGAGATCACCGGCACGTGCACGCCGTTCTCGTGCAGGGCGTGCAGCACCAGCTTGATTCCGATGAAGCCCAGGATGATCGACAGGCCGTAGCTGAGGTGGACCAGCTTCTTCAGCAGGCCGCCGATGAGGAAGTACAGCTGGCGCAGGCCCATCAGGGCGAAGGCGTTGGCCGTGAAGACGATGTACGGGTCCTGCGTGAGGCCGAAGATCGCGGGGATGGAGTCCAGGGCGAACAGCACGTCGGTGGTGCCGATGGCGAGCATGACGACCATCAGCGGGGTCAGTACGCGCTTGCCGTTGTTGACGATGAAGAGCTTGGTGCCGTGGTACTGGTCGGCGACGCCGAACTTCTTCTCGACGGACTTGAGGAGACGGTTCTCCTCGAACTCCTCGTCGTCCTCGTCCTTGCGGGCCTCCTGGATCAGCTTCCACGCGGTGTAGATCAGGAACGCGCCGAAGATGTAGAAGACCCAGGAGAAGCTGGCGATGATCGCGGCGCCGGCGGCGATGAAGACCGCACGCAGGACCAGGGCGATCAGTACGCCGATGAGCAGCACGCGCTGCTGGAGGTGGGACGGCACCGCGAACTTCGCCATGATCAGGACGAAGACGAAGAGGTTGTCGACGCTCAGGGACTTCTCGGTGATGAAGCCCGCGAAGAACTCCTGGGACGCCTGGGGGTTACCGAAGAACCACAGGCCGAGGCCGAAGAGTGCGGCGAGGACGACCCATACGACCGTCCAGGTACCGGCTTCCTTGATCGACACGTCGTGCGGCTTGCGGCCGATGAAGAAATCGGCACCGATGAGGAGGGACAGACCGAGAATGGTCGCGGCCCACAGGGCCCAGGAAACTTCCATGGTGAACACGCCTCCGGCGGATGGCTCAGGACTACGTCAGCGTCATCGCTGCCGGAGGTCTCTTCCACCCGGGCGGCCTGGAGGCCGTGGGCCGACGCCCCGGGACCGACCGCGCTCACATCGCCGCAGTGGTCCGTATTGACGGGTACGCCGTAGCAGGAAAGCAGGAATACTCCCCTCCGCGCTCACGAGCATACCCGTCACGGGCAGAAAAGGTAAAGAGAATCCCAAAGGATGGTCACGGGCCGGTAGTGCGGCGGGCCTGCGCCACCCGCTCCAGCGCCTGTTCGAGGACCCGGCTGCCCTGCGGCGGAAGGTCCGGTTCGAAGGTCCAGGCGTGGTGGACCCAGGGGTCGGCGAGATGGCTGTCCGGTACGGGCGACAGCCGCATCAGCGAGCGCCACAGCGGGTCGAGCAGCGGCCCGTAGGCCGACGCTTCGTCGCGGTCGGCGACCATCAGCAGGTGCACCCCGACCGCCGGGCCCTCGTCGGCGAGGTAGCGCAACTGGGTCACGGCCCGGTCGTCGAAGCCGTGCGGGAAGTCGTGCACGAGCAGCAGCTGCTCGGCCGTGTCCACGTCCGGCGGCAGGTCCTCGGGGGCGCCGGCCCGCAGCGCCATCTGTACGAGGTCCACCCGCCGGGTCAGCTGCGCCAGCGTCTGGGTGACCCCGTGGGCCCCGGCGGCGGGCGGCCCGGCCAGCACCCCGGCGCGGACCAGGGGCGCCAGGGAGGCGGCGCCCGCCCCGGCCGCGTCGATGACGTGGACGGAGAACCGGTCGCCGGGGTGGACCGCGAGCAGCCGCACCGCGTGTGCGACGGCCATGTCCATGGCGGCCCGGCGCAGCCGGTCGGTGTCCATCGCCATCGCGGCCTCGGAGCCGGTACGGCCGTTGTCGATCCAGATCCCGCGCTCCAGCGGGACCCTCATCAGCATGGGGATCCGCAGGTCGGGGCGCTCGGGCAGGTACAGGTCGCCCAGGCGCAGGGCGAGCGGGTTCTCCTCGGGCGGCGCGGTCGCCCGGCTGTCGTGCCAGACCGGGTTGTCCCAGCGGGCGTACGCGGCCGGCAGCGCGGGCTCGACCACCTCCGACTCGGCGATCAGCTGGGCGAGGTCCCGGTCGAGGACGGCCTGGGCCTGGGCGACGAGCTCCTCGCGGCGGGCGCGGGCGGTGTCACGGGCGGCGTTGCCGGAGCCTCCGAGGCGGTGGCGCGGGTCGGAGAGGGCCTCGTCGAGTTCGCGGTCCATGCGGGAGTCGGCGAACTCGACGGCGCTGCGGTAGGCGGCCACCGTGCGGGCCAGGTCCTCGAACATGCCCCAGACCTGGTTGTAGAGCCGCTCCTCCATGGACCAGCCGCTGGCGTCCCCGGCCACGGGCCGCGGGGGCTGTCCGGGCTCCTGCGGCGCGGCGGCCCGCGGCGCCGGCTCGGGCGGCTCCGTGCTGGTGCGGCGTCGCCGCGGGTGGGCGTAGTTGATGGTGGGCGGCGAACCCCCGGTGTCGCCGCCGGGCGCGGGCCCGGGCGTACCGGCGTACGGGACCCCGGAGACGGGGACCGGACCGGGCGACTCGGGGGCGGCCGCGGGGCCCTGGACCTCGTTCTGGACCTGATTCTGGGCCGGATTCTGGACCTGGTTCCGGCCCGGGGCGGCCGGGGCCTGCGGGGCGCGCAGGTCGCGGGCCGGGGTCCGCAGGGCCGCGAGCGTGCCGTCGCCCTGCGCGGCCGGGGTCGCCGTGCGCAGCGCTGCGGCGGCCAGTGCGGCGGCGTCCGCCGCGGGGAGTCCGCCGTCGGCCAGCAGGGCGCCGAGGCCGTCGGCGTAGCCCTGGCCCACGGCGCGGACCTTCCAGGCGCCCTGGCGTCGGTACAGCTCCAGGGCGACCACGGCGGTCTCGGCTTCCAGCCCGGTCAGGGTGTAGCCGGCGAGCTCGGCGCCAGCCGGGTCGGCCACGGCCACGTAGGAGGCCGGGACGGAGCCGAAGCGTGCCGGGCCGCCGGGCGGCAGGACGAGCAGCACGCCGACCCGGTGGACGTCCGCCGCGACCGCGTCGAGGTCGACGGCGAAGGTGTGCCGGTCGGCGAGCTCCCCGGGCGCCTGCACGCCGGGGAGGGACCTGGCCCCCGGGTGGGCCAGTACCGCGTCGCCGGCGAACCGGCCCTGTTCGTCGGCGAGCGAGGCCAGGGCGAGCACGGCTGTGCCCGCCGAGACCCTGATCTCCACCCGGCTGTGGGACACGGGGTGGTTCTGCCCCCGGACCAGTTCGGCCGTCATCGTGCAGCCCCTCCCCCGTGCCTTCTTCTCTCGTGCCTTCTTCTCTGCCGCTACTTCTACAGGTGCGGCAGGATCGCCGGCATGAGGTCCTGGAAGGTGCGGCCGTTGGCCGGGTTTCCGAGGGCCGTCATCTGCCAGCCGGCGCCCGCGCGGGACACCTTCGCCATGATCTGCGCGGTGTACTGACCGCCGCCGTCGAGGGTGTAGCGGGCCAGCTCCTGGCCGTTGGTCTCGTCGACGATGCGGCAGAACGCGTTCTGCACCTCCTGGAACGTCTGGCCGGTGAAGGAGTTCACCGTGAAGACGATCTGGTCGATGTGGACCGGCACGCGCTGGAGGTCGACGAGGATCGCCTCGTCGTCCCCGCCCTGGCCGACGCCGCCGACGAGGTTGTCTCCGGTGTGGCGCACCGAGCCGTCGTCGCTCTGGAGGTGACGGAAGAACACGACGTCCACCGGCTGCTTGTCGGCGAAGAGCACCGCCGACGCGTCGAGGTCGATCTCCCGCGTCCGCGAACCGAACAGTCCGCGGCGCTTCGCCGCCTGCCAGCCGAGGCCCATCCGGACCGCGGTCAGCGTGCCCCCGTCCGCCTTCTGCAGACTGATGGCCTGACCCTTGGTCATATTGACCGTCACGAGCTGTCCCCTCTCCATGGCCCGCCCCATTAACGGGCGCGCAGGGTGTACCTGCGGCTGTGATTCAACCCTACTGACCCGCTCCGGGTCAGGCGAGGCCCGCTTCCTTCATCTGCCGCAACTCCTTCTTCAGCTCGCCCACCTCGTCCCGGATCCGGGCCGCGACCTCGAACTGGAGCTCCGCGGCCGCCCCGCGCATGCGCTCGGTCATCTGCTCGATGAGCGCGGCCAGCTCCTCGCCGGGCCGGTCGGTGAGCACCTCGGCGCCCTTGGCGCCCTTGGCCCCCTTCGCGGCCTTGCCGCCCGCCTTGGCCTGGACGGCCCGGCCGCCGAGTGCCGGCACCGGCGCCTTGGCCCCCTTGCCGTCCTTCGCCTGCCGGTATCCGGTGCCGAGGAGCTCCTCGGTGTCGAGTTCCTCGCGGGCGATCGTGGCGACGATGTCGTTGATCTTCTTGCGCAGCGGCTGCGGGTCGATCCCGTTCGCCGTGTTGTAGGCGATCTGCTTCTCCCGGCGCCGGTTGGTCTCGTCGATGGCCTTCTCCATCGCCGGGGTCATCTTGTCCGCGTACATGTGGACCTGGCCCGAGACGTTGCGCGCCGCGCGGCCGATGGTCTGGATCAGGGAGGTCCCGGAACGCAGGAAGCCCTCCTTGTCGGCGTCGAGGATCGCGACCAGGGACACCTCGGGCAGGTCGAGGCCCTCGCGCAGCAGGTTGATGCCGACCAGGACGTCGTACTCGCCGGCCCGCAGCTCGCGCAGCAGCTCGATGCGGCGCAGGGTGTCCACGTCGCTGTGCAGGTAGCGGACCTGGATGCCGAGCTCCAGGAAGTAGTCCGTGAGGTCCTCGGCCATCTTCTTGGTGAGGGTGGTGACCAGGATCCGCTCGTCCTTCTCCACCCGCTGCCGGATCTCGTGGACCAGGTCGTCGATCTGCCCCTCGGTGGGCTTGACCACGACCTCGGGGTCGATGAGGCCGGTCGGGCGGATGATCTGCTCGACGAAGCCGTCGCCCCGGGAGAGCTCGTACTTTCCGGGGGTCGCCGACAGGTAGACGGTCTGGCCGATGCGCTCCTGGAACTCCTCCCACTTCAGCGGCCGGTTGTCCAGCGCGGACGGCAGCCGGAAGCCGTGGTCGACCAGGGTCCGCTTGCGGGAGGCGTCACCCTCGTACATGGCGCCGATCTGCGGCACGGTGACGTGCGACTCGTCGATGACCAGGAGGAAGTCCTCGGGGAAGTAGTCGATGAGGGTGTTGGGCGCTGATCCCCGCTCGCGGTCGTCCATGTGCAGCGAGTAGTTCTCGATGCCGGAGCAGGATCCGATCTGGCGCATCATCTCCAGGTCGTAGGTGGTGCGCATGCGCAGGCGCTGCGCCTCCAGCATCTTGCCCTGCTTCTCCAGCTCGGTGAGGCGCTCGGCCAGCTCGGCCTCGATGCCGGCGATCGCCTTCTCCATGCGCTCCGGGCCGGCGACGTAGTGGCTGGCGGGGAAGACGTAGAGCTCGCGGTCCTCGCTGATGACCTCGCCGGTCAGCGGGTGCAGGGTGGAGAGGGCCTCGATCTCGTCGCCGAACATCTCGATGCGGACGGCCAGTTCTTCGTAGACCGGGAAGATCTCGATGGTGTCGCCGCGGACCCGGAAGGTGCCGCGGGTGAAGGCGACGTCGTTGCGCGTGTACTGGATGTCGACGAAGCGCCGCAGCAGCTGGTCCCGGTCGATCTCCTCGCCCACCTTGAGGGCGACCATCCGGTCGACGTACTCCTGCGGGGTGCCGAGGCCGTAGATGCAGGAGACGGAGGCGACGACGATCACGTCCCGCCGGGTCAGCAGCGAGTTGGTGGCGGAGTGGCGCAGCCGCTCCACCTCCTCGTTGATCGAGGAGTCCTTCTCGATGTACGTGTCCGACTGCGGTACGTAGGCCTCGGGCTGGTAGTAGTCGTAGTACGAGACGAAGTACTCGACGGCGTTGTTCGGCAGGAGCTCGCGGAACTCGTTCGCCAGCTGGGCGGCGAGCGTCTTGTTCGGCGCCATGACCAGGGTGGGGCGCTGAAGCTTCTCGATCATCCAGGCGGTGGTCGCCGACTTGCCGGTGCCGGTCGCACCCAGCAGGACGACATCCTTCTCACCTGCGCGGATGCGCTTCTCCAGGTCGGCGATGGCCGCCGGCTGGTCGCCGCTGGGCTGGTAGGGGCTGACGACCTCGAAAGGCGCCACCGTGCGTTCGATCTTCGATACGGGCCGCATGACTCAACCGTACGACCCCCCACTGACACTCACGCATCCGCGCCGTCCGCGGCGCGCTCCGGCCGCTCCGGACGCCCCGGGGGCCCGTCATTCGTTCTGGTCCGTTTGTCGTAGTTCGGTGGCGGCTAGGTGATCTTCAACCCCATGATCGCGGTGAAGTGCATCGCCACAACGTCTGCCGCTCCGCACCCGTCTGACGCAGGAACAGGGCTCACGACCCGAGGAGAACGCACATGTACGTCCGAGTCCGACCCGCCGCCGCGGCCGCCGCCGCGTTCCTGGGCCTCACCCTCACCTTGCTGGGCGGGACGGCCTCGTACGCCGCCACCGGCCCCGGATCCGTCACGGGCCCGGGATCCGCCACCGGCCCCGGACCCGCCGCCCGGCGGGCAGTGCTGGGGAGCCCCGTCGTGTACGCCCACCGGGGGGCTTCGGCGTACGCCCCGGAGAACACCCTGGCCGCGATCGACCTGGCGATGCGGCTGGGCTTCGAATGGGTCGAGAACGACGTGCAGCGCACCAGGGACGGCGTGCTGGTGGTGATCCACGACGACACCCTGACCCGGACCACCGACGTCGAGCAGGTGTTCCCGGGCCGCTCCCCCTGGAGGGTCAAGGACTTCACCGCGGCCGAGATCGCCCGGCTGGACGCGGGCAGCTGGTTCGGCGAGGAGTACGCGGGCGCCCGCGTGCCGAGCTTGCGGCAGTACCTCAACCGGGTGCAGCGCAACCAGCAGAAGCTGCTGCTGGAGATCAAGAAGCCGGAGCTCTACCCCGGGATCGAGGAGCAGACCCTGAAGGTGCTGGAGGACGCCCGCTGGCTCGACGAGCGGCACGTGACGCAGCGGCTGGTGGTGCAGAGCTTCAGCGCCGACTGCGTGCGCATCGTGCACCGCCTGCGCCCCGACCTGGTGACGGCCTTCCTGGGCACCCCCGTCGCGGCGGACCTGCCGCTGTACGCGGAGTTCACCGACCGGATCAACCCGTGGCACACCACGATCACGGCCGACTGGGTCGCGGCGGTGCACGGCCTGCTCGGGGCCCACGGAAAGGCCATGGAGGTGGACACCTGGATCGTGGACGACGCGGCGACCGCCCGGAAGGTCCAGGACATGGGTGTGGACGGGATCATCACCAACGCCCCTGACGTGGTGCAGGAGGCCGTCGACGGGTTCTGAGCCGGCGGGGCCGTGGCCGGCGCGGGCGATGCGGCCGAAGCGGCCGGCGTTGTCGGAGGGGAGCCGTACGGTGGACGCGTGGACACCACCGAGCGGCCCCGCGGGCCGCACCTCGAATGGACCGTCGTCGCCAGCGACATCGGCCCCCTGCTCCTGGCCGCGACCCCGGCGGGTCTGGTCCGGGTCGAGTTCCATGCCGCCCCGGACCGGGTCGAGAAGATGATCGGCCCGCTCGTCTCCCGGCTGGGCGCCGACGCCCGGCGGCCGGCGCCGGGCGAAGAGGTGCTGCTGGCCGAGCCCATACGCCAGCTCAAGGCGTACTTCGCCGGCACGCTGCGGCGCTTCGAGCTGCCGCTGGACTGGCGCCTCAGCTCCGGTTTCAACCGGCAGGTGCTCCAGGAGCTGGACCGTTCCGTGCCGTACGGATCGGTCGTGGGCTACGGGGAACTGGCCGCCCGCGCCGGACAGCCCGGCGCCGCCCAGGCCGTGGGCAACGCCATGGGCTCGAATCCGCTGCCGCTGGTGGTGGCCTGCCACCGGGTCGTGGAGAACGACGGGGGCATCGGGGGATTCGGCGGCGGGGTGGAGACCAAGCGGCAGCTGCTCGCGCTGGAGGGCGTGCTCCCGCAGCCGCTGTTCTGAGCGGGGCCCTGACCTGCATGCAGGCCTGGACGCGGGGACGGTTCCGCTGGGCGGTAAGGGGTGGCACACTGCGGCGGTGACTACTGCTGCCGCCGCACCCGGCTCCACCGCGCCCTCCGGGCCCCGCGTCACGCACCCGCGGAAGCGGGGTGCGGCATGACGGCCTCCCCCGGCACGGACCGGCCCGCTCCGCCGCTCGGCCTGCCGGACGTGGCCCGGCTGCAGCGGCGCACCTCCTGGGTCCTCATCGCCGGCCAGGTCCTCGGCGGCCTCGGCGTGCCCATCAGCATCGCCCTGGCCCCCGTGCTCGCCACCGAGATCAGCGGCACCGAGGCCCTGTCCGGCCTCGCCTCCACCGCCGCGGTGATCGGCACCGCCCTGGTCTCGCTGCCGCTCGCCGCCCTGATGACCGCGCGCGGCCGCCGCCCCGGCCTGGTCCTCGCCTACGCGATCGGCGCCGCCGGAGCGGGACTCGTCGTCCTCGCCGCCGCCATCGGGAACTTCCCGCTGCTGCTGCTCGGCATGGCCGCCTTCGGCGCCGCCTCCTCCGCCAACCTGCAGGCGCGGTTCGCCGCCGCAGACCTCGCCACCCCGGACCGCCGGGCCCGGGCGATCTCCGTCGTCGTGTGGGCGTCCACCCTCGGCGCGGTGCTCGGACCCAACCTGTCCGCGCCGGCCAGCCGCAGCTTCGCCGGGACCGCGATACCCGAGACGGCGGGCCCCTTCGTGTGGGCCGCCGTCGTCTTCCTGCTCACCGGCACGCTGATCGGCGTACTCCTGCGCCCCGACCCGCTGCTGACGGCCCGGGCGCTCGCGGCGCCGGCGGAGCAGACCCGCGAGGGCCGCTCGCTGCGTGCCGGCTTCGCCGCCGTCAAGGCCTCCCCGCGGGCCCGGCTCGCACTCGTCACCGTCGCCGTGTCGCACACGGTCATGGTCTCGATCATGGTGATGACCCCGATGGACCTGGGCCACCACGGAGCCGGCCTGGAGCTCATCGGGCTGGTCATCAGCATTCACATCGCGGGCATGTTCGCCTTCTCCCCGTTGATGGGGTGGCTCGCGGACCGGCTCGGACGGCTGTCCGTGATCGGTCTGGCCGCCGGGCTCCTGTCGGTCGCCGCGCTGCTCGCCGGTACGGCCGGGCCCAGCCACGGCCGGAGCGCGCTCGGGCTGTTCCTGCTCGGGCTCGGCTGGTCCGCCGGGATGGTGTCCGGCTCGGCCCTGCTGACCGACTCGGTGCCGCAGCCCGCGCGGGCCGCCGTACAGGGCCTGAGCGATCTCACGATGAACGCCGCCGCGGGAGTGGGCGGCGCGGCCGCCGGCCTGGTCATGTCCCAGGCGGGCTACGGGTGGCTGAACGCCGTCGGCGCCGCGCTGCTGCTGCCGATGGCGGCGCTCGCCCTGTTCAGCGCGCGCCGCCACCCCGCCCCCGCGAAGGGTGTCGGTGGCTGAAGGGCGTCAGTAGCTGATGTGGTAGGCCTTGCGGAGCGTCTCGTGCACGGTCCAGGTGGTCTGGTCGCCCTCCCGCAGGACGCAGGCGGAGCCGGGGCCCACCTCGAGGGTCTCGCCGCCCTCGACCTCCACGGTGGCGCGCCCGCTGACGACCACGAACAGCTCGTCGGCCTCGGTGTCGGTGACCACGCCCGGGGTGATCTGCCAGATCCCGCGCACCTGCCTGCCGTCCTGCGACTCCCAGAGCACCTTGCCCGTCACGACGGGCTCCCCGGAGACGATCTGGGCGGGGTCGAGGTCCTCGGGCTCCAGCTCCACGTCCGCGACGGACACGGAGAAGGAGGCGGGGGCGGCGGAGTGATCACTGGTGCTCATGGCGCGCCAGCCTAGTGCGGCCCGCCCGTAGGGCGCGGTGGCCACAGCGTCCAGGAACGGCCCGGCCTACGAGTCACCCTGTCCAGTCGGACCGGGGCGCCGGGCCGTGAGGACCGGCTGGGGGAACCCGGTGTCCGCCGGTGCGTTCCAGACCGTCCCGCGCAGGCCGGCCTCCCGGGCGAGCCCGGTGGTCCGCTCCGGCGGCAGCGCCCCGTACGTCGCGCTCGACGTCCGTGTGGTCCACGTGTCGCCGGCCGGCAGCAGTTGGAAGGGCTCCAGGTCGTAGCGCTCCCCGTCGGCGTGCCAGTGCCACAGCTGGAAGGTGATGGTCCGCCCGTCGGGGCCGGTGCGGACGCGCGGGGCCTCGCTCTGCGGGCGGGACCGGAGCAGCTCGCCGTACGGGCGGGTGGAGACCAGCAGCAGTCCGCCGGGGCGCAGGACCCGCCGGGTTTCGGCCAGCGCGGCGCGCACGTCCTGAGCGGCGAGCAGGTGCGGGAGCGCGTTGTCGGCGCAGACCACGGCGTCGAAGGAGGCGTCCGCGAAGGGCAGGGCACGCATGTCGGCGGCCGCGACGGGCAGGTCGAGTCCCCGGCGTGCGGCCTCCTTGGCGGCGCGGGCCACGGAGGCGGGGCTCAGGTCGGTCCCGGTGACCCGGTGGCCCAGGGCCGCGAGGCCCAGTGCCCGGGTACCGATGCCGCAGGCGTTGTCGAGGACGGTGTGGTCCGGCGCCCAGCGCGGCCGTGAGGAGGGCGTCGAGGGCCCGGCCCTGCCGGGTGACGGACGCGTCCCAGTCCGCGTGGACGAGGTCGTAGCGGTCGGCCAGGTCGTCGTAGAACCCGCGCCTGTCCATGGGGGAACGCTACTCGGACAGGTTGGGGCGGGTGTGGCGGGTGTGCGTTTGGGGGCGCTGATCCCGTGCCATGGATGGGGACATGTCACAGCACACAGCAACTGCACCCTTGTCGGGCGGACCGGTCCTTTCGGAAGAGGTGCGCGAGGCGCTCGCCCGGGGCAAGCCGGTGGTGGCCCTGGAGTCGACGATCCTCGCGCACGGCCTGCCCCGCCCCCGCAACCTGGCGGTGGGACTCGAACTGGAGGCGCTGGTCCGTGCGGAAGGCGCGGTACCGGCGACGGTGGCGGTCGTGGACGGGGTGGCGTACGCGGGCCTGGACAAGGCGCAGCTGGAGCGGATCGCGGGCGGCGACGGCGTCCGCAAGCTCGGCCACCGGGACCTGGCCCCCGCGCTGGCGGCGCGGGCGACCGGGGCGACCACGGTGTCCGCGACGGCCTTCCTGGCCGCGCGGGCGGGCCTGCGGGTCTTCGCCACGGGCGGGCTGGGCGGCGTGCACCGGGAGTGGACGCAGACGCAGGACGAGTCGGCGGACCTCGCGCTGCTGGCGCGGACGCGGATCACGGTGGTGTCCGCGGGGGTGAAGTCGATCCTGGACGTGCCGGGCACGCTGCAGCGGCTGGAGACCCTGGGCGTCGGGGTGCTCGGGTACGGGACCGACCGCTTCCCCGGGTTCTACCTGGCCGATTCCGGCGAGCCGGTGGACTGGACGGTGCACCGGCCCGAGGAGGTCGCTGCGGTGATGGCCGCTCAGGACGCGCTGGGCGGTCCGGAGTCGGCGCTGCTCGTGGCCAATCCGGTGGCCGAGGCGGACCAGCTGGACCCGGAACTGCACGACCGGGTGCTCGCGGAGGCGCTCGCCGAATGCCGTGAACGGGGGATCACGGGGCAGGCGGTGACCCCGTTCCTGCTGGGGTTCCTGGTACGGGCCACCGGCGGTGCCTCCCTGGAGGCCAACCTGGCGGCGGTGCGCGGCAATGTGCGGCTCGGCGCCCGGATCGCGGGGGCCTGGGCGGCGCGGGCATGACCGGGGCGGGCATGACCGCGCCGCCCAGGCCCCCGCGATCC
>NZ_JARAYQ010000236.1:0-13023 GCF_033794505.1 Streptomyces sp. MB09-01
CCCCAGGGGTAGCCGCACCCCTGCGGCCACCCCCCTCGCCCTCCCTGGCCTGTTCCTTAGCCTTGCGGGCAGCCGAACGGGCATCCCGCTCGGCCTGCCTCTTCTCGGCCCGGACGGCAGCACGCTCGTCCCACCGCTCGTGGTCGAGCAGCCGGTAGATGCTGGGGATGTTGACCCTGGGGTTGTTGGGGTCAGGACGCCGCTCGACGTCCAGCAGCCCCTTGTCCTCCAGCCGCTTCGTCGCCCGGTCGACGGTGTCCACCGACCGCCCGATGCATCGCGCGAGGACCTTACGAGTGGGGATGTCATCGACGTCCAGGGCGTCGTCGGTCTCCCGAGTTCCCTGGTCGGCGAAAGAGGCGATGGCCGCGTACAGCGCCTTGTCAACAGGCTCGACGCTGCCATCCCGCGCGAGCAGCGCGTCGAACTTGATCCAGTCGATGGCGGCCTCGCTGACCACCCGGGGGATGACGTCGTGGCTCACCATGCCGCTCCTCCCTGGGCGAGGACGGCGGGGCGGATCCCTGCGGATCCGAGGTGCACGGGTTCGTGCACGGCACACCTCCTAGTGGATGTTGTGCCGTGAACTCTCCACATGGGGGCTTGCCCGAAGGCTTGCCCGCTGCCCGGAAGGCCCAGGTGACGGGCTTGCCCATTCTCGCGCCACGTGGGCAGGCCGGCACTGGGCAAGCCAGGGTGCGCGGGAACGGGCGCGGACAGGCCGGGGGATCGGTGGGATGGGCGGGGTACAGCCGCCGCGGCGGCATTGTTCAGGTGTGACACATACGGTCCCTTGATTAAGGGAGCCGTGGATCAGCTGATCAACCGTGTGACTCAGGCCACTGGGCAAGCCTGTCTGGGCTTGCCCGGGAGTCGTTGTCTATGCTGTTGGGTAGGTGACCGACGGGCCTGATGGTCCAGGCACCCAGCGCGGTCACCGCGCTGACCACGACTCCGGATGCTTGCCGGCTGGGGAGTCGCTTCAACGGCCGTTCCTGTCCTACCAGGGGCGGCCGTTGGTCTTTTCTTCACTACGAGGGGTTGCTCAGGTTCATCGGGAGGCCCTCCTTCCCGGATCATCGTCAGCAGTTCTGGGCGGCGGAGGCTTAGGCCTCGAAGTCGTACTCAAGGACGTAGGCGCGTGAGTCCAAGGTCATCTCGTTCACCTCGACGGCGCGGCCGTCCTCGGTGAACGCGGTTCGCGAGATCTTGATCACCGGAGTGTCGGCTGCGATGCCCAAGCAGGCACGCTCGTCCGCCGACGGCATCCGGATCACCACTTCCTCCCGGAAGCGGGAGGGTCCGGCCCCTAGGTCGGCGAGCCGGGCGTAGATCCCGCCAGGACCGGTGTCGGTCTGGGTGATCGGCGTACCGGCGACGAATGCGTTGCTGAGGTACGAGGTGGACATCAGGACTGGTCGGCCGTCGACGATATGGCGCCGACTGCGGGCGAAGGCCTGCTCCCCTTCAGGGAGGGCAAGAACTTCGGCGACCTCTGCGGATGGTGTCACCGCGCCGAGGACCTGGCTGTCGGTCGTCAGCGCGCGGCTGTCGTCCGCAGCGAAGAGTGACTTGCCAGCACCCCAGTGCTGCCTGGAGAGTCGGGCGGCACCGCGCCGGCGGATCGGGGTGAACGGCTCCACGACGAAGAAACCGGCGCCCTTGCGGGCCTCCACAATGCCTTCGGCTTTGAGTTCCCGCAGGGCCTGACGTGCTGTCATCGCGGCAACGCCGTACTGGGCGGCAAGGGGATTCTCGCCAGGCAGCCGGTCGCCCGGCCCATACTCGCCGTTGTCAATCGCCTCCCGCAGAGCGTCAGCGATTTCACGGTACTTCGGCTGCTCGGTCATTTTCGCAAGTCATCCCCTCTCCACCTCGCTAGCGATCCTACGACGCGCCGCCACGAGATCAGCGGCGGCGCCCCTTTCGACACGAGCATACATCGCTAGCGAAGTCTTGACATCACTAGCGAGATCGCGTTTTCCTTGTCACGTCGCTAGCGAGGTCTGGGAGGGCCGAGGCGGAGCGGCATAGGCACCCCCATGCCAAAAACGGCCCCCGGGATTGCGCCCCGGGAGCCGTCGCACAGGCCGTCCACGTCTGAGGAGAACGACCCGTGAACACCATCTTCGCAGCCAGTAGTCGCACGACCCACCCACAGGGTCTGGAACAGGTCGAGATCCTGCGCCAGCTGCAGCTGATGACCGGCGTGCTGCCGGTCGACTGGCTGGCCCCGCTGGACGAGTCGGCCGAACAGCAGGCGGCGCGCCTGGAGTTCCAGGCTGACGTGATCCTCGGCATCGCCGAGCACGACCCGAAGACCGCCGCCCGCGTCGCCGAGCTGATCAGCCGGCTGACGGGCGAGCCTGAGGCGAAGCAGACCGGCCGCGTCTTCGGCCCGGTCCCCGCGGACACCCGCCCGAACCGCTCCGGCTCCATCCCCTTCCCGTTCACCGTCGCGCTCGTGTCCTCCGTCCGGAACGGCAAGTCGGTGCCGGCGGCCGCCTTCACCGCGCGGGAGGTGAAGGTCGCATGAGCACCAGCACCCCGCGCGGCCTGCCCTTGAAGGTCCAGGCCCTGGTGACGACGTGGTCCATCACCGCATTCGTTCTCCTCGGCGCCGGCTGGCTCCTGGGCCTGGAGGCGACCTGGTGGCAGCGCGTACTGCTCGCGCTCCCGGTCGCCGGACTCGCCTACCTCGACAGCCGCGGCCACACGCCCATCGTCGAGATCCGCGCCCGCCTGACCCGGCTCCTCGCCGAACTCGGCGCGATCCAGCTCCCCCTGGCCGTGGCCGGCGGCGCCTGGCTCCTCGGCCTCACTCCCGGCGTCGCCGAGCGCATCGGCGTCTGCCTGGTGATCGCCCTCGTCGCCGCCCTGTACCGCTACGCCCCGCACGCGGCCACCCCGACCGCCGGAGGTACCCCGTGAGCATCACCGAACTCCGCACCGGCCGCCGCGAGGACCGCGCCGCCGAGGCCGCCGAGAACCGCCGGGACGAGGAGCTGCGCGCTGAACTGGGTCTCCGGGCGCAGCAGCAGGCCTTCGAGCAGGAGATGGCGCGCGGCGCCGCTGAGCAGGAGGCCAAGGACCACGAGGCCGAGCGCATCCGCAAGGCCAAGGAGGCCGAGGCCGCCGCCAAGCTCGCGAAGGAGAAGTCCGACCAGGCCGCGAAGGCGGCGGCCGACAAGGAGAAGCGGCGTGAGAAGGCGCGGCGCCGCAAGGAGGCTCGCGAGCGGTTCGCCGCCCGGCTGAACGCGGCCCCGGCGTGGCTGGCCGAACACCTCGACCTGGCCGCCGCGCTGGCGGTCATGGCGTGCAGCATCGTGCCGGCCCTCATCTCCCAGGCCGCCTCGCTGACCGGCACGGGCATCCTCATCGAGATGGGGTGGACGGCCTACCTGCTGGTCACCCTGCTGCCGGTGATGCTGGAGTGCTCCGCCTGGGCGGCCACGGCCGGCGAGGCCAAGGCCATGAAGCAGGGCCGCTCGCCGTGGCCGTACCGCATCGCGATCTACGCCTTCGCGAGCCTGGCCGCCTGGATCAACTGGCTCCACGGCCACCAGGTCGGCGGCGAGAAGTACGGGACCATCCTGGGCGCGGTCCTCGCCGCTTCCTCGATCATCCCGATCGCCGTCTGGCAGCTGGTCCAGCTCGGCCGGCACCAGAAGTTCCGGGCGCAGATGAAGGCCGACAGGGTCCGGCGCAAGGAAGTCAAGAAGACCCGGGAGGAGCGCAAGGATCTGCTGCCGACGGTGTGGGCGACCGCGAAGAGGCTGCGCGCCATCGCCGGACACGAACGGCTTTCCGAGGACGAGGCCTGGCACGCCGCCTTCGCTGTACACGAGGGCACCGGCGAGGACTCCCTGCCGGAGGAACTGCTGCGGCACTTGTCGGCCGACATGCTCGGGCTGCGGGTGGATGCGGAAGGCCGTCTGGCGGAGGTTCTGGAAGAGCTCGCGGACGCGCGCCGCATGCGCCTCACCGCTTCCGCGAGGGTGTCCGCAGTGGCGGCCGAGAACGTCTCTGAAGAGTTTGTGAAGCCTGTCGCGGAAGAGCCTGCAACCCTCCCCACACGGGTCTTTGCAGGAACCCGTGACGGACTCGTAGAGGGCCCGGCGAACGCTTTCCGGTGGAATGGATCTTCGCAGGTCAACACGTCCGTCCCCCCGTCCACGCGCACACCCGAGAAAGCGCCCGCGCGGAAACGCGCGGCAGCGGCCGCGGGCTCGAAGCGGCAGTCCGTGACGGCCTCCGTGCGGAGGCTCTCGCCGGCCGCCCGGCGGGCTGCCGCGGAAACCGCGAAGAACTACGACGCGACCGAGAATGCCGCGATCGAGGAGTGGATCCGAAGCGAGATCCGCGACGGCCGGATCCCCACCGCCAAGGGGGTCACCGCGGAGACGAAGCAGCGCCGCGCGGAAGTCCACGGAGACAAGGCCATCGAGCCGGGCAAATCCTGGGTCTACGACCGCCTCGCCAAGGCCAAGTCGACCCGCAGCAACCCGACCGGTCCCCGGAGCCGGTGATGCCGCGATCCAGTCCCCGCTACGACGACCCGGAGGGCGAGGAGTTCGGCATACCGACCTGGCCCTGGAAGCTCGGCCCTGACCCCGAGGTCATGGCCACCTACCGACAGCTGCGGGCCCGCGGGCTGCGCCCGGGCGGCCAGCCCGTGGCCGGCCAGCTCGGGTGGACCCGCCAGGGCAACCCGAGGTTCGCCGCCCTCTACTTGGTCGAGCTGGCCAAGCCGAAGCGGCCGATGACGGAGGCGCGATGGGCCGCGATCCGCAAGGCGGTGGCAGCCCGCAGGGTCTGCCCCGAGTGCCACACCGAGAAGGACTACGAGATCCCCAAGCGCTACGGGGTCTGCAACGACTGCCCCGGCGGCGCGAACGCCGCCTGACCCGAACACCTTCCCCCCGAACGAGCGCAGGGCGCGGACCGCCGGTCTCAACCGACCAAAGCGATGCCCGGCTTCCCCGCCCCGCGCTCACCCCCGAACAGGAGGCGTGAACAGCATGACCGAGATCGACACCAACCCGAAAGTCGACGACCCGCAGCTGGGGGCCAAGGTCGGCCAGGCCATGGACCGCAAGGTGCTCTGGGAGGCCGCCGAGCTGATCGTCTCCACCCAGTTCGGCTCCCGGTCCATGCTCCAGCGCAAGCTGCGCATCGGCTGGGAACTGACGGGCCGGATGATGGACGCGCTGGAGGTCCTCGGCGTCGTCGGCCCCGAGCAGGGGTCCCAGGCCCGCGAGGTGAAGATCAAGCTCGTCGAGGACCTGGAGCCCGTCTTCGAGACCCTCTACGGCGACGGCGGCACCGACTTCACGGCGCTGCTGCACACGGACCGCGAGGCGCCGCCCGCCATCCCGGCCCAGCCGACGGATCTTCCGGACGACGAAGACGAGGACGTGGACGGTGAGCCGGCGCCGGAGCACAGCCGGCCGATCGAGGGCACCGTCTACACCCCTGAGGAGTGGAAGCTGCGCGAGGACCCGGAGGGCGACCGCCCCTGGATCAACCCGCAGCTGCGCACCAAGGAGGGCCGCAAGGCCCGCTACGCCTACCTGCGCCGGCAGGCCCGCCGCCGCGTACGAAAGGCCGCCGCCCGCCAGCTCACCACCCACGGGATCATGCCCCGGGCCCTGCGCGGGGAGCGGCGGATGCGCTCCTGGGTCATCGGCATGGAGGGTTACAAGGCCGCGGCCGACGAGCGCCTGGCGCTCGCCGCCGTCGAGACGGCCAAGCGCAGCGCCCGCCGCGCGCAGCTCGCGCTCCTGAAGCGCGAACAGAAGCAGGCCGAGGCGGCCAAGCTCCAGCTGGAGGCCGGCAAGCAGCTGGCCGTCGCACAGAGCGCGCGCAAGAGCGCGAAGCGGGCCGTGGCGTTCCGCGCCGGGGTCACCTACGGGCCGCTGGTCCTGGCCGACGCGGCCGCCTACGGCTTCGCCGACGTCTGGGGCTTCCTCGGCGCCCTGGTGCTCAATCTCGCCGGTATCTCCATGCTGGGCCGCGACGTCGAGGTCAGCGAGGAGGAGCTGGAGCGGCTGGAGCGGATCGAGGCCGGCGCCCCGCAGCAGGTCAGCGTGGGCATGACGCCGCGCATGTTCGAGCAGATGATGCGCCAGGCCCTCACCGAGGACCTCAAGCTGACCCTCTCGGCGCTGCGGGTCGACCCCCACGCGTGGGGATTCGAGATCCACGTCTGGCTGGAGCGGATGACCCCGGAGAAGATTTCCAACGGGCTGGACACGCTGGAGGCATGCCTTCCCGGCGTACGCACCGGCAGTGTGCTGCTCCAGCAGTCCGCGGAATCGCGCAATTACTGTGTGATCCGCGTACCGGGCAGCAATCCCTGGCAGGCCGTTCCCGAACTGCCGGTCCGGGAACCGAAGTCCGTTTCCACTGCCGACCTCCACAAGGAGCAGATCGGCGGCGACATGGCAGGGCGGCCCTTGGCCCTGCCGATGTGCCGCACCAATGTGAACGTTGTCGGCAAGAGCCGGTCGGGGAAGTCCACGATTCTGCGGGCCATCCTGGACGTGCTCACCGCGACCGAGGACCAGATCATCATCGGCATCGATCTGGGCGGCGCCGGCAGCGGCTTCGGCGGTCTGCGGCACGCCATGCACGTGGTGGCCACCACCCCGGCGGAGGCGAGGGAGGCTCTCCAGTGGGTGCTGGACATCGGCAAGGGCAGGCCCGGGCTCTTCGACCGCCTCGGCATGGGCGAGAACTGGGTCACCTCCCGGGAACGGCCCGGCATCAAGGTCGTCGTGGACGAGTTCCCCGCGCTGGTCCGCGAGAGCCGCAAGGGCTACTACGACGAGGACCTCAAGCGGCAGGTCTCCTGGGACCTCGACGGCATGCTCGCCGAGATTTCGATCACCTGCGCCAAGAGTGATGCCACCGAGATCATCGCCGGACAGGGCGTCACGAAGGAGAAGATCAAGGACAACACCTGGGTAGTGGAACTGCCCGTCCAGGTGCTGGCTGCCTGCGACAAGGACGACGTCATCCAGGTCCTCGGCGACGGCATGCTCGCCCAGGGGTGGCGCGCCGACCGGCTGGTGCCCGCGATGGGTGCCCAGATCAACGACGCCTCCGTGGTGTACGTGATGGCCGGCAGCGCCTACTGCGAGCCCATCCCGTACCGCGGCTGCTACGCCGACCCCGACGAGCTGCTGCGCCGCGGCCGGGCCCGGGCCCAGGCCGGGCTGGTCGACATCGACCCAGAGTCCGCGAAGCTCAGCCGCATCTCACTGCGGAGCCTGATGGAGACCAGCGCCCGGAACTACGCCGCCGGGGGCCAGGAGCAGGACGCCGTCCCCCAGCTGATCACCTCCATCCGCAAGGTCTTCCGAGCAGCCGGGAACCCGAGCGGCCTCCAGCTGGAGGAGATCGCGGCCGGCCTCGCCCAGCACGACGCCGACCGCTGGGACCTGGAGGCGTTCGACGGGGAAGACACCGTGGACCAGGAGACCGCCCGCGCCGTCGCGCTGAAGGCGGCGATCAAGGCGGTGCTCGCCCCAAGCGGCAAGTCCTGGACGACCGACAGCTACCGGCGCCCGGGCGAGAAGAGCACGGTCAAGGGCTACTGCCTGCGCCACCTCAAGAAGATCACCGGCGAGGACGCGAGCGCCTCCTGAGCGCAAGGAACACCTCAGGAACACGCAGGTCAGCGCGCCGGAACAGGCCGAGAACAGGGACGGAACACCACACAGGACCGGTGGCAGTGTTCCCCTCCCCGCACCTGTTCCCGCCGTGTTCCGGCCCCCTGACCTGCACGTTCCTCCCCGTTCCCGGCTGTTCCCCGCCCGAAAGATCCCCAGGAGTCCGTAATGATCGACCCGTCCCGCACCCACGACCCGGACGCCGGCTACTACCGAATCACCGCCGAGCGCCGCTTCAACTACCTCCAGCTCGACCCCGACCACACCATCCGCGTCGTGTGGCAGGCCCTGCCCGTCACCTGCCCCATGTGCGGCGCCGACACCGGCCTGACCCTCGTCCTCGAACGCAGCGCGCAGCCCGTAGTCGAGGTGCTCTGCCCGGCCCGGCACGAGTGGTCCGAGCACCTCATCGACCCCGCCCACTTCACCGCCTGGGCCGACATGCGCTGGACCACCCCGAACTGGGACATGTACTGGATCCTGGAGGCCGGGTTCGGCGAGGAGCCGCCCCCGCCCATCGACCTGGTCGAAGAGGTTCCCAAGGCCGCACGGATCGTCACCAAGATCCTCGTCCGCGAGGCGAAGAAACGCGTCCGCCGCCAAGTACGCCGCCGCGTCCGCAAGGTGAAGAAGAAGGCCCTCAACGTCGCCTACTCCCCGGTCGCGGCCCTCATCCGCACCGCATGGGCCATGCAGGCCGGCATCCCTCAGGAGACGCCCGCCCCGGCGGAGAAGAAGGGCAAGCAGGCCCCCGGGCCGAAGATCCCCTCCCTTGCCAAGTACCGCGCCGCGTACGGCATGGCCACCCCCGTCAAAGGGCCGGCGTGCCTGGTCTGCGAGGACCAGGGGCGGATCGTCGCGCCGGGCGTGAACATCCCTTGCACCGAGTGCGAGGGCCCGGCCGCGGCGGCCCTCGCCGCCGCCGAGCGCAAGGCGGCCCGCGCCCGCGCCGGCGGCCATACCCCCGCGGGCCCGAAGTCCCGGCCGCACCGCGAGGAGGCGGCCGTCGGCGCTGGAGCGCCCGCGGCGGGCGGCACCCGCCCCGGTGGCGGCGCTCCCAGCGCCGACGCGTAGGTGGAAGCCCGCAAATCCCTGGATGCATTCTCTTGAAATGCATTTATTGAAGATGCATACTTGAGTCATCGCAAGGCCCCCGGGTTGGCGAGACAGCCCTGTTCCTCCATGCACGTACCCGGCTGGACCATCCGGCCCGACACGACGGAGAGACCATGCCCACGACCAGCGCCGGAGACCTCGACAAGGTCATCACGGAGGCCCGCTCCTACCACCACCCGCACTTCACCGGCGCCTCGCCCCACCGCTTCGGCGGCCTCGCCTTTGTCTTCCGGCCCTTCACCGGCGCCGAGCAGGAGCCCGCGCGGCCGCTCGAAGCATGGAAGGACGAGAGTCTCACGCCCGAGGCCCGCGCGTTCATCGACGCCGAGTACGACGAGGCGTCCCGCCTCTGGCGCGAGGCCGCCTACACCGCCGCCCTCAAGCAGGCCGCCGATGGCGCCGCTTTCCTGTGGGACAACTGCAGCCGGGCCCGCGCTGCCATGGACCAGCTGTTCACGTCCCTGGACAGCACGCCCGACACGCACTGGCGGGCCACCGTGTCCCAGCTGGTCAACGCCCAGAACAAGGCGCTCGACGCGGCGATCAACTGGGACCGCAAGGGCCTGGAGATCGCCACCGTGCACGAGGGCCACTTCTACAGCGACCTCTCCCACGCCGACGTGTACAAGGCCGCCTCGGTCGACCCGAGCGAATGGGTCATCGGCAGCTTCTACGACTACCAGTCCTTCCGGGGCGGGCCGCTCGCCCGCGAGGTCCAGCAGCGGATCGACGCACAGCGCGAGCACCTGCGCACCGTCGCCGCCCTCTCCGGTGACCGCGACCCGGCCTGACCACCCCGCACCTCCTCCTCCCGGGGCGGCCGCCAGGTCGCCAACTCAGCCGGCCGCCCCGGGATCTCCCAACCGCCCAGCACCACCAGCCCGAAGGAGCCCTCCGTGACACACGTCCAGGTTCACCCTGCCGAGACCGCCCGCCCGAAGTCCCTGGAGAACCGCCCGGTCCGGGCCGCGCGCGCCCGGCGCGCCGGCGTCAAGGCCCTGTCCGCCGTCATCCGCTACGACGGCATCGTCATGGTGGCGGCCACCTTCACCCTCGGATTCGACGCCACCGTCAACAACGACGGCCCGCTCGCGAACCTCAGCGCCACGGGAGCCGTCCTCGCCGCTCTTGCCCTCATCGGCGCCCTCTACGTCATCGACGCCGCCGCCCACGAGCTCATCGACTGGATCAACCCGGACCGCTGGGACGGCGACAGCACCTACGCCCTGGCGGAGGAGATCGGCCAGATCCGCGACGCCATCGACTCCGGCGCCGACCCGGAGGAGATCGAGCACAGCCTGCGCACCAGCGGACTGCTGGAGACGACCGGCGCGCTCACGCGCAGGCTCGCCGTGGCCTTCGCCGAGCAGGGGGAGGAGGACCAGGCCCAGCGCCTGTCCGCATCCGCCCTCCACCTGCGCAAGGCCGACCAGGTGCTCGGACACGGTCAGGCCGGTGACGAGCCGGCCGACGACGCCCGCAAGGATCTGCAGTAGAGGCGCCCCGGGGACGGCGGCCAGGTCGCCAAACTCAACCCACCGTCCCCGGGTCTCCCAACCCGCTCCAACCGGAGCAGGAGGGCCGGACCCATCGTCCCTCACGACCGCGAGGAGCCCAAATGACCCCCCGCCCCGACACCGAGCCCACCACCGCCGAAGACATCAAGGCCGCCGTGCAGATCGCCCAGACCGCACGCGACAACGCCGTACTCGCCGCCGAGACGGAGTTCTGGCAGCGGATGGGCGAGCTCAGCAAGAGCTACCACGGCGCCCAGCAGGACGTCGCCGACGCCATGGGCCGCAAGCGCGACTACGTCTACAAGAACGTGCGGAAGTACACCGTCTGATCCACCGCCTCCGGGGCCGGCCGCCAGGTCGCCAACCACTCAGCCGGCTGCCCCCGGGCCTCCCACCCGCCCCGAACACCCAGGGAGCACCCCATGAACATCCCGCGCATGACCGACGAGCAGAAGGCGGCGCTGTCGAAGAAGCTGTCCAAGGTCAACAAGGAGTCTTCGAACCGCCCCCGCTGACCCACGCGCCTCCCGGGGCGGCCGCCAGGTCGCCAACCACTCAGCCAGCCGCCCCCGGAGCTCCCAATCCCACCGTCCCGCAGGGAAGGCTTCGCCATGTCCGCATCCGCAGCACCCGCCACCTTCGGCACCCAGGCTCCCGACGCGAGCACGCGCCTCCTGGCCGACGAGGTCGAAGCCTGGCTCAGGAAGATCACCCCAGCCGCCGCGCCCGCCCCGGCCGCCGAACAGCCCGCGCCCGCGGCTGGGTTCGATATCCCGGCCCTGGTGGCCGCCGGCCTCGCCGAGGTCGAGCGCAGCGAACGGGCCACCGCCGCCGCCCAGGCCGCCGCCCGCCCCTCCCTGCTCGACCGGATCACCCGCCGCCACCAGCGCCCGGCCACCCGGGCCAGCGTGCACATCCGCCGCGCCGCGGCCGTGCTGGCCGCCGCCGGATGGTGCCGCGGGGAACTCCGCGACGCCACCGGTAGGCACTGCATCCTCGGCGCCCTCATGGCCGCCCCGGCCGACGCCGACACCACCGGTCGCTCCCATATCTACATCCGCTCCGCGATGACCGAACCGGCCGCGTACGCCCAGCCCACGGCCGCCTACCGGGCCCGCATGGAGGCGCAGTGGCGCAGCGAGGGCCGCGACCCGCTGGCCCTGAGCCGCCAGTTCGACATCGCCGTGAACAACAACATCGCGGTCCCGACCGTCGGCGCCGTCCTCGACCTCCTGCAGCGGGCCGCCGAGCTCGCCGAGCGCGCCGGGGACTGACGGCAGGGAATCCCACTAGACGAAGTGATGAATGATAGGTATAGTTTTCTTGTAGGGGTTCGGGTGGTCCTTCCACCCGACCTCCGAACTCACCCCCCAGAAGGGACCGTCATGCTGCGCATCTCGACCCAGCACTTCCTCTTCGGAGGCGGCCGCCTTAGCAGGTACGCCAAGACCATCGCCCCCGACGCCGAGAAGATCGTCCGCGACAAGTTCGGCTCCCTGCCGGCCGTCCACCTGGTCCTCAACGGCGACACCAGCCGCATGGACCACCTGGTGAACACCTCGGAAGCCCAGCTCCTGACCGGCATCAACCCCACGCAGGTCAACGCCGTCAGCCGCCCCGACCGCCACTCCCGCCGGGCCTTCGGTCAGACGTCCATCGACCGCGACGGCGTGCTGATCGTCCTCCAGATCCCCAACATGCGGCACGAGCGCGACGTCCGCGAAACCCTCGTGCACGAGCTCGTCCACGCCCACCAGGTCGGTGACCGCTCCGCCCGCGAGCTCCACCTCAAGTACCTCAAGCACGTCTGGGGCCGGCAGCCCATGAAGCCCAACACTCTCACCGCCTACGAGCTGCTGATCGAGCAGCGCGAGGTCGAGGCCTACGGGGCCGAGGACCTGGCCGCCCAGCTCTGAACCCGACAGGAGACCGCCATGCAGATCCGACTTCCCTGGCCGAGCAGCGCGGACCGCCGCCTCGGGCGCGCCGCCACCACCTTCTCCGACCTCGCCGAACTGACCGCCCGCTGGCTCGAAGGCGACATCCGCTCCTGCCCCGGGGTTATGCCGAACTACGGGCCCGACGAAGAGACCCTGCCCCTCATCGGCTGCCTGGCCGCCGCGAACCGCGCCGGATTCCTCACCGACGACTCCCAGCCCGGCCACGACGCCGCCGACTACGCCGGCAACCTGTGGGAGCAACGCGCCGCCGTCACCGGATTCGTCGCCGACCCCGAGATCCTCACCCGCCTCGTCGACTTCGCCGAGCAGGCCGGCCTCGACCTGCTCGTTCGGTTCCAGGGCGACGAGTTCCACCCCGGCATGGTCGTCTCCCGCGTCAACGGCCTGGACTACACCCGGTACGGCCGCACCCTCACCCACCCCGAGCTCCGGCACTCCTGGCACAGCCGCCTCGTCGGCGACACTGCCTTCGACACCCTGGCCCGCGCCGCCCAGCTCACCATCGCCGACACCGACTTCGAACCCAGCGACTTCCTCTGGACCGTCCTGGACGAAGCCCTGCACCTGCCGAGCACCGCCAGCCGCTGACGGCCCCCCGCGGCGCCCGGCCCTCGGGGCTGGGGCCGGGGGCCGCGGGGGGCGGTCAGCGGCTGCCGTTGACCGGCCATTGCAGGGATGCGTCCAGGAGGAGCGCGACGAAGTCTCGGCGTGCGATGATGGTATCGCAGAAGGGAAGACGAGACCTGAGGTGCT
>NZ_JARAYQ010000237.1:0-12828 GCF_033794505.1 Streptomyces sp. MB09-01
GGCCCCCCCCGCGGGCGGTTACGGGAGCCCGGCCGCCGCCCGCGGGGGGGGCCGGCGGGATGGGCATGGTCGGGTGGTCCGCGGACGCAGCCGGGGGAGGAGCGGTCACGGCGTAGCCGCAGACGCCGCAGAAACGGTCACCCTCCTCCAGGGGTTCCTCGCAGCTGGGGCAGCCCGACAGCCGATGCATCGACATCACTCACACCCACGTCCGGGGACGGAAACGGTTTGCCCGCTCCACCAGTTCGATCCTTTCCTCGCCACGCCGCGCCAGCCGTGCGAGGACGCGGTACGAGCGCTCCAGTCCGAAGCGCAGGCCCCGCTCGTCCAGTTGACTGCCGAGCAGCGAGGTCCGGCCGGGGTCGGAACCCCGGCTACCCGACAGTACCCAGTCCAGGGCCGAGCCCAGAACCTCCGTCGCGAGCCGCTCCTGCCGCTCCGGGTCCAGCCCGAACCGCCGCAGGGCCTCCACCTGCTCGGCTGCGGCCGTCAGGTCGGCCAGCAGCGGCTCCTGCGGGGACCGGTCGCGCAGACGTGCGCGTACGGCCGCCACCCGGGCGGCGGTGTAGTGGATGGACGCCTCCGGTACGGATTCCAGCGTGCGCACGGCTGCGTCCCGGTCGCCGGCGGCCAGCTGCACCCGGGCCAGCCCGAAGGCCGCGCTCACGAATCCGGGGTCGGTGATCCACACGAGCCGGTAGTACTCGGCGGCGTTGTCCAGCTGGCCCAGCACCTCCGCGCACAGCCCGAGGGCCAGCTTCGGCGCGGGCTCGCCGGGGAAGGCGTCGTAGATCGCGTCGAAGGACAGGGCGGCGACCTCGTTGTCACCGGTGGCCAGCGAGGCGATGCCACGGGCCCACACCACCCGCCAGTCGTCCGGATGCCGGGCCTCCAGCTCCGCCAGGGTGCGCCCGGCCGAGGACAGCTCGCCCAGCTCCAGCCGGGCCCGCAGCTCGCGCAGCCGCAGCTCGGCCGAGTCGGCGGGCGCCGAGGCCAGCGCGCCCAGCAGGTCACCCGGCGCGGAGGCCAGCAGACCGGTGAGGAAACCGGCATTCGGATCGCCCGCGTCCACCAGAGGCACGGGCAGCGCCAGGGCGGTGTCAGCGGCGTCGAGGGTGGTCGCTCCCGCCGGGGCCGCTGTCGCGGTGGGAGCGGGCGGGGACACCGGGGCCGGTGCGTGCCCCGCTGCCGGAGCCTGACGGGCCCGGGGCACGGGCGCCGAGGCCACGTGCGTGGCGGTGCTCCCGAGCGCGGGCACCGCCGCAGCGCCCGGCGCGGGCGCCCATGCACCCGGCGTGCCGCCGGGAGCCGCCCCGGGCAGGCCCGCGCCGCCGGGCGGGGTTCCCGTACCGGGCCGGTGCGTCCCGCGCGGCGGGGTGCCGCCGGTGAGCGTGTGGGCCTGCGGGCCGAACGCCCCGGCGGGCGAGGCTCCTGCCGCCCCGGGCGCTCCCGCAGGCAGGGCGACGCCTCCCGGCGGGGTACCGGGCAGCCCGGTCGCACCGGCGTGGTTGCCGACGGGCCGAGCCGTGCCGCTGTGCGGAGGTCCCCACGGTCCTGACGCCGCAGCGGGCGCCGCGGTGGGCAGGGCCGCGCCGCCCGGCGCGTGTGCTCCCGTGGGACGGGCCGGGGCGCGGCCGAACGCTCCGAGCAGCCCGCCACGCCGCCGGGAGGCGATCGGGCGGTGGCCCAGCCGGGACACGACCGTGCCCGAGGAGGCGTCGGCGAACAGCCGGGTGTCCGGAACGCGCAGTTCCGGGCCGAAGAGGGTCGACAGCTGGGGCCGCGGCCGGCCCGTCTGGAGCGCGACCACCTCGCGCAGCACGCCCGTCAGCTGGTCCGCCATCTCCTGCGCCGAGGAGAACCGCCGCCCCGGATCCGGGTCCGTCGCCCGTACGAGCAGCCGGTAGAAGGACTCGTACCGTCTGAACACCTCGATGTGCTCGGGGTCCGGCAGCGAATCCACGAACACATTGGTGTAGCCCTGGAAGTCGAAGGTCAGGACGGCCAGCGTCCGGGCCACCGTGTAGAGGTCGGAAGCCACCGACGGGCCCAGCTCCGCGACCTCCGGCGCCTGGTAGCCCACCGTGCCGTAGATGGCCGACTCGTCGTCGTCCATCCGGCGCACCGCGCCCATGTCGATCAGCTTCAGCTGGTCCTGCTGCTGGATCGCGTTGTCGACCTTGAAGTCGCAGTACAGCAGGTTCCTGCTGTGCAGGTGGCCCAGCGCCTCCAGCGCCTCGATCCCGTACGCGCACGCCTGCTCCACCGGCAGCGGATCGCGCCGCCCGCCCGGCCGCCGCCGCTCGTTCGCGATCTCCTTCAGCGACTTGCCGCCGACGTACTCCATGACGATGTACCCGTCCAGCGAACCGGTCCGCTGGTCCAGGTGCTCCACGAAGTTGTAGATCCGCACGATGTTGGAGTGCTCGATCTCCGCGAGGAAGCGCCGCTCCGATATCGCGGCCTCCATCGCGTCCTGGTCGCCGGTGTCGAGCAGGCCCTTGAGGACCACCCACCGGTCCGCGACCGCCCGGTCCACCGCCAGGTACACCCAGCCGAGACCGCCGTGCGCGAGGCAGCCCGCCACCTCGTACTGGCCGCGCACCACGTCGCCCGGGTTCAGTTTGGGCACGAAGGAGTACGGGTGCCCGCACTTGGTGCAGAACCCTTCCGTCCGGCCCGGCCGGTCCCCGCGGGACCGGCCCACCGGAGCCCCGCAGTCCGAGCGCGAGCAGAACCGCTTGCGCTCCGGCACCTCCGGGTTCTCCAGGACCGCCGCCGAAGGATCCGGACGCGGAACCTCCGGAACGTTGACCAGCCCGGCTCCCAGCCGGCTGCGCCCCGAGGACGCCGCCGAACCCGAACTGCGCACCGACACCGAACGGGTGGACGCCGTACCCGACAGGGACCGCGACAGCCGCCCCGACACCGAGCGACGGGACGAGGAGGACCGCGAGGAGCGGGCCGAGGCCGAGGATCGTGCCGAGCCGTGCGAGCCCTGCGAACCCATCGATCCGCGGGACCCGCCGGATCCCAGCGAGCCCCGGGCAGCGCTCGTCATCCCCGTCGGAGGCGACACCAGATCGTCCGCACCCGCCGCGACCGCGCCGACCGGCGCCAGCCCGCAGGTGTCGCAGTACAGCTCGCCGCCGCCCATGTCCTCATACGTCCCCGGGCAGCCGGGGCGAACGCACGCGGTTCCGACCAGACTCATGCGTCCTCCTTCCCCGGCCCGTCGGGCCGGACCTGCTCGGGCCGGTGATCTTCGTGCCTCGCCTGCTGCGGCACCAGCGACTCCGCCGCCGCCTGCTGGTACCGCAGGACGGCCTGCTCGGCCGCCCGCAGGTCGCAGGGCGCGCTCCACAGCATCCGGCGGGCCGCGTCGTACCGCTCGACCAGCACCGGATCCTCCGCCATTCCGTGGCGGGCCACCTTCGCCTTGTACGCGTCGAGCCGCCCGCGCAGCTCGGCCCGTACCGCCAGCGGCGCCGTCACAGCTGTCAACGATTCACGGGCCCGCCGCAGTTCCTCCTCGGCCCTCACCTCCAGCGATTCCAGCAGCGGCGAGAGCCGGTGCCAGCGCGACTGGCGCCGGTGCTCGGCCGCCGCCGCCAGCTGCTCCTGCAGCACCGTCGGCGGGCCGCTCACCGCCGGCACCTCGGACGCGGCGATCTTCGCCAGCACCTCGCCGCGCGCCGTCCGCGCCTCCGCCAGGGTCCGGTCGGCCCTCGAGAGCACGTCCCGCAGGCTGATCAGCCGCTGCTCGGCGTCCTGCCGCACGTCCAGCACCGCCTCGACCTCCCGGCGTACGTCCTCCAGCGCGAGCGCGGCCCGGTCGTAGCGCCCGGTGTCCGGACGGCCACCGCCGGGCGCCGCGCTCCCCGTCGCCGGCAGCCAGAAGGCCAGCGGGTCCGCGATCACCTGCGCCCGCAGCTGCGTCAGCTCCGCGGTGATGTCCTCCAGGTCGTCGCCCGAGGGATGTTCGCCCGGCCGCACGCCCACCGAGTGGGCGAGCGAGCGGGTGCGGTGCAGCTCGGCGGCGAGCAGGTCGATCCGGGCGGGCAGCGCCGACCACACGGCGTCGGCGGCGACCACCACGTCCAACGAACGCGCGTACAGAGCGTTCATCCGCGCCACCAGCTCGGCGAGCGAGAGCCGCTCCGCCAGCGCGACGCCCTCCGCCGCGGCCCCGGCGATCAGCACGCCGGGCCCGCGCAGCCGCTCCGTCAGCTCGATCAGGTCCTCGCGGTTCGGCCAGCGGCGCCGCTCCCGGACCTCCCGGGCCGCGGTGAGGGCCCCGCTGTAGGCGTCGAAGTACGTCCACAGCCGGGTGATGTCCGCGTCGGCGGCCGTCCACCGTTCCTTGGTGATCCCGGTCAGCGCGGCGCCCTCCAGCAGCCGGCGCCCCGCGTGGTCCTGGAGGGCGAGCAGCGAGGTCTCGACGGCCTCGTGCTCCGCGCCCAGCCGGGCCAGGGCGCGGTCGACGCCGTCCCGGTCCATCACTGCCGAACCCGCCTCCACCGACTGTGCCTCCGCTTCCGCTGCCGCCTCCGTGTCCCTCTCCGCGTGCTCCGTGTCCGGCCCCGCGCCCGGCCCCGTACCCGAAACCGCCACCGGCCTCAGCCGTCCCGGTACTTGGGAGCGGGAGGCGCGGACACGCCGGGCAGCACGGGCTGGAGGTGCTTGAGGTACGCCCTCATCCAGGGGCTGTCATTGCCGCCCGCGCGGTAGTTCTCCAGCACCTTGTTGACGCGGCGGACCAGGTCCGAGGCGTCCTTGTTCATCGCCACCCCGTAGAACTCCCGGGTGAAGGGCGAGCCCACCAGCTGCACCGAGGGGTCCTGCGCGGCCTGGCCGGCCGCGAGGGCGTTGTCCGTGATGATGCCGTCGACCTCGCCCAGCTGGAGCCGCACCAGGCAGTCCAGCTGGTTGGCGACGGTGACCGGGGCCGAGCCGTACGACTGGGACCTCAGAGCCGCCTCCGCCGTGGAACCGGCCGCGAAGCAGATCCGCTTGTCCTTCAGCGAGGTGTCGTACCCGGTGATCGGCGAACCCTTGGGGGCCAGCACCTGCTGCCCGGCCTCGAAGTAGGCCGTGGAGAAGGCGACGTCCTCCAGCCGCTTGCAGTTGATGGTCATGGTCCGCACGACGATGTCGACCCGGCCCTCCTGGAGCGCCGGGATGCGCTGGCTGGTGGGGATGGCGCGGTAGATGACCGCGTTCTCGTCGCCCAGGATGTCCTTGGCGATGGCCTTGACCAGGTCGATGTCGAAGCCGTCGAGACGGCTGCCCTCGGCGGTCTGGTTGCGGTAGCCCCAGCGGAAGCTGTTCTGGTCGACGCCGGCGACGAGCTTGCCCGCCGCCTTGATCCGCGCGATGGCCGCCCCGTCCACGTCGGACGGGCGCAGGCTCGCCTCCGGGTCCTGGCAGGTGTCGGCCTGGGCCCACGGCGCGGCCGGCGCCCCCGCCATCGCGGCGGGCTTGCGGACCGCCGGCCCGCCGGTGTCGGGCGTCGCGTGGGCCAGCGGCAGCAGCACGACCGCGGCCGTCACCGCGCAGGCCACGGCCATCGCGCTCACGCCGCCCCAGCCGCGCAGCCGGCCCGCGGCCCGCCGCACCCCGGACCCGGCGCCGCCCGGAGACCCGGCACGGCCCTCCAGGGCCGCGTGCCCCTCCCGGCCCTCGTACGACCCGCGCCCCTCGTACTGCTCGTGACCTTCGGCGGCCCGCCTCGCTCGTATCCGCATCGCTCTCACCTGTACTCCGAAAGCCTGCGCCCGATACCGAGCAGGGCGGCCGCCGCGCCGATGACCACCAGGATCGCCGAACCCGTCACCAGACCGCCCATCGCGTCGATGCCGTCCCGGGCCGCCCGGGTGAACTCCCGCTGCTCGTGGGCCACGGCCTGCTCCAAGGAGGCGTCCACCGTGTCGAAGGCGGCCCCGCTGCTCTCCTTGTGCTCCTCGTCCCCGACGACCTGGGGCAGCGCGGCTTCGTAGTCGCCCTTCAAGTCCGCCTCCCTGGCCGCCGTGTGCCGCTGCTTCCACTGCGCCACGCCGTCCACGGCGCGGCTCACCGGGCCCCGGCCGGCCTCGTCGTCGGCCAGTCGCAGTGCGGTCGCCAGCCCGGCGTCCAGCTGCTTCATGTTGTTCGTGAAGTCCACGTCGTACTTGTCGGACTTCTTGTCCTCCGCCAGTACGGCGCCCCGCGCGATCAGGGTCAGGTTCTCACCGGCCCGCGCCTGCAAGGAGGCGATCCGCGCGTCGTTGAGCACCTTCATCGACTCCTGCCCGTCCGCCCGCGCTTCACTCAGCGAGGACCGCGCCACCGTGTGGCCGACGGCCAGCCACAGCAGCACCACCACCGACGCGGCCGTCGCGGCCAGCAGCCCGTGGTTGAAGACCCGGTTCGTGTGCCGGTAGTTGCGGCGCTGCGCCCACACGAGGCCGGCGACCGCGAGCAGGCCCGCACCGAGCGAGGCCAGGGGCCAGGACCGGGCGTCGTCGTAGTCCTCGTGGAGCCGGCCGGTCTCCGCCTCGTACAGCCGCTGCGCGGCGGGCAGCAGCTGGGTGGTCATCTGCTCGTTGGCGTAGCGGAGATAGGCACCGCCCAGCGGCAGGCCCTGCCGGTTGGTGGCCCGGGCCTGCTCGATCAGGCCGGTGTAGCGCGGCAACTGCTCGCTCAGCAGGGCGATCTGCTCGCGGGAGTCCTCGTTGCCGCCGGTGTTGGCGGCCGCGCTCACCAGCAGCTTGGAGGCGTTGGCGATGTCCTTCTCGTACCGCTGCCGGACCTCGCGCGGCTCCTGGGCGCCCAGCAGGAAGCCGCTGGAGGAGGTCGTGTCGGCGTCGGCGAGGGAGCGGTAGATGCTGGCCGCGTCCGCGCTCAGCGGCTGGCTGCGGCCCACCACGTCGTCGGCGGCGGTGGTCCGGCCGGAGATCTCCCAGACGCTCACCGTGCCGAACAGCACGATCAGGGCGGCCAGTGCGGCGCCGATGATCCGCAGCCGGCCGGGCTCGGTGGTCGCCGCCTCGCGCAGCCGCTCCACGCCCTCGGCCCAGGCGGTGCTCTGCCCGGGCGGCCCGTGGGGCGGCGAAGCCGGTGCCCCCGCGGGCGGCACGGCGCCACCGCCCCCGGGCGCGGGCGCGCGTGATGTGATCGCCACCGTGACCTCCCCCTCGGTCCTGTAGTCCCCCAGCCAACGGCGGGAGGCACCCCCTGCGCAGCAGTATGGACGTAGTGCCGGTCGACCACAGCACCCGGTGCTGCATCCGGGGAGATCCACCCCCTGGGGCGCCCTCCGTCACCCCTTCACCGTCAATACGCGCGCACGGGCGTCACGGTTCCAGACCGGCGGCCGTTCCGGGGCGGGTTCACCCGAAATGGGCACGGAGTCTGCCGTAGGCGAGGGGCGGGGAGCCGAGGGCGTCGAGGCCGAGGAGGCCGGCGCCCAGGACCGGTGGGGCCGTGACCACGTGGACGCGGGCGCGGGGGGCCCGGTCGGCGAGGCGCGCCGCGATCCGGTCGTTCAGCTGCGGGTGCCGGGCCGCCAGGACGCCGCCGCCCAGGACGACGGGCACCTCCTCGTCCAGCAGGTCCAGGCGGCCCAGTGCGACCGAGGCCATGGCCACGATCTCGTCCGCCTGCCGGTGCACCAGCGACAGCGCCACCGGGTCGCCGGCGGCCGCCACCGCGAACAGCACCGGGGTCAGTTCGTGCCGCCGCCCGGCCGGGATCCGGCCCAGGTGCATCGCCTCGATCAGCGAGGCCATCGAGTCGAGGCCCAGGCGCGCGGGGAGCGCCCGGGCCAGTTCCGTCGGCTCGCCCCGCCCGTCCTCGGCGCGGGCCGCGAACCACAGGGCCTCGTCGGCCAGTCCGCCCCCGCCGCCCCAGTCGCCGGAGATCCGCCCGATCGCGGGGAAGCGTGCGGTCCGCCCGTCCGGGGTCATCCCGACGCAGTTGATGCCGGCCCCGCACACCACGGCGACGCCGCGCGGCTCGGCGCCCACGGGCAGGCCGGCGCGCAGTAGGGCGAAGGTGTCGTTGTGCACCTCCGTCCTGCGCCCCCAGTTGCGGCGCTCGATCTCGCGCGCCAGCTTCCACTCCTCCACCGGGAAGTCGGCGTTGGCCAGGCAGGCCGACACGTGCTCGGCGCAGGGCCCGACCTCCCCCTTGACGTACATCCCGACGGAGGCCATCGCCTCGGCGATCACGTCGACGGCCGCGGCCACCCCCGTCCGGGACGGCTGGAACCCCCCGGCCTGTCCGGCGACCAGGACCGAGCCGTCCGGAGCGAGGAGCGCCACGTCCGTCTTGCTGTTGCCCGCGTCGATCGCGAGGACGGAACAGAGGGTCACGCCCATGACAGGTGCTCCTTGTTGTGCGCGAGGAGCCGGTCGGTCAGCTGCTCGGCCAGGTCGAACTGGCCGACGAGCGGGTGCGCGAGCAGTGCCTTGAAGACCCGCTCGCGCCCGCCGCGCAGCGCCGCGTGCAGCGCGAGGTCCTCGTACGCCGTCACGTGCGAGATCAGCCCGGAGTGGAGCGGGTCCAGCCGCGGGACCGCCAGCGGCCGCGGGCCCGAGGCGTCGACGCGCGCCTGCACCTCGACGACCGCGTCGTCCGGCAGGAAGGGCAGGGTGCCGTTGTTGTACGCGTTGACCACCTGTACGGCCGGGCCGCCGTCGGCCAGCAGGGAGGCGGCCAGGTCCACGGCCGCCTCGGAGTAGAAGGCGCCGCCCCGCTTCGCCAGCAGCGCCGGCTTCTCGTCGAGTGCGGGGTCCCCGTACAGGGCGAGCAGTTCCCGCTCCATCGCGGCGACCTCGGCGGCCCGGGAGGGCTTCGTGCCGAGTTCCCGTACGACCTCGTCGTGGGCGTAGAAGTAGCGCAGGTAGTAGGAGGGCACGACGCCGAGCCGGTCCAGCACCGCCCGCGGCAGGCGGAGGTCCGCCGCGATCGCCTCGCCGTGCGCGGCGAGCAGCCGCGGCAGCAGGTCCTCGCCGCCCGGGCCGCCCCGGCGCACGCCCAGTTCCCAGGTGAGGTGGTTGAGGCCCACGTGGTCCAGGTGGATGTCGCCGGGGGCGAGGTCCAGCAGGGCCGCGAACTTCCGCTGGAGGCCGATGGCGACGTTGCACAGTCCGACGGCCTTGTGCCCGGCCCGGAGGAGGGCCCGGGTGACGATCCCGACCGGGTTGGTGAAGTCGATGATCCACGCGTCCGGATTGGCCCGCCGGACCCGTTCGGCGATGTCGAGGACCACCGGTACCGTGCGCAGGGCCTTGGCGAGGCCGCCCGCGCCCGTGGTCTCCTGTCCGACGCAGCCGCACTCCAGGGGCCAGGTCTCGTCCTGCAGCCGGGCGGCCTGGCCGCCGATGCGCAGCTGGAGCAGGACCGCGTCGGCCCCGTCGACTCCCGCGTCGAGGTCGGCGGTCGTGGTCACCCTGCCCGGGTGCCCCTGCCGGGCGAAGATCCGCCGGGCCAGGCCGCCGATGAGTTCAAGCCGGTCGGTGGCCGGGTCGATCAGGACGAGCTCGCCGACCGGCAGGGTGTCGCGCAGCCGTGCGAAGCCGTCGATCAGTTCGGGGGTGTAGGTGGAACCGCCGCCCACCACTGCGAGTTTCATTGCCGTCAGCCTTTCACGCCGGTCAGGGTGACTCCCTCGACGAACGCCTTCTGGGCGAAGAAGAAGAGGACGATCACCGGGGCCATGACCAGCACGGTCGCGGCCATGGTCAGGTTCCAGTTGGTGTGGTGCGCCCCCTTGAAGGACTCCAGCCCGTAACTGAGGGTCCAGGCGGCCGGGTTGTCGGAGGCGTAGATCTGCGGGCCGAAGTAGTCGTTCCAGGCGCAGAAGAACTGGAACAGCGCGACGGCGGCGATTCCGGGCTTGGCCATCGGCAGCACCACGCGCAGCAGGGTGCGCACCTCGCCGCAGCCGTCGACGCGGGCCGCGTCCAGGTACTCGTCGGGGATGGTCAGCAGGAACTGGCGGAGCAGGAAGATCGAGAAGGCGTCGCCGAATGCCATCGGGACGATCAGCGGCCACAGGGTGCCGGACAGGTCGAGCTGTTTGGCCCAGAAGAGGTACATGGGGATGACCACCACCTGCGGCGGCAGCATCATCATGGCGATCACGAGCAGCAGGGAGAGCCGCCGCAGGCGGAAGCGGAACTTGGCGAGCGCGTACGCGACGGGCACGGAGGAGACCACGGTCAACAGGGTGCCGAGCCCGGCGTACAACAGGGTGTTGCGCCACCAGGTCAGGAAGCCGGGCGTGTTCCAGACCGTGGCGTAGTTGTCCCATTCCCAGGTGTCGGGCCACAGGTCGCGGGTGAGGGCCTGCCGGTCGCCCATCAGGGAGGTGAGCAGGATGAAGACGAAGGGGAGGACGAAGAAGAGGGCCGCGGCCACGCCGAGCGCGTGGACGCCGATCCAGTGGAGTACGGCCTTGCGCCCGTGCGTGCTCACTCACCTGCTCCGATCAGTCCGCCACGGCGCCGCATCAGAAGCGCGGTGAAGGCCATGGAGAGGGCGAACAGGACGAGCGCGACGACACACGCCGTGCCGTAGTCGAAGCGCTGGAATCCGAGGTTGTAGACGAGCTGCGGCAGGGTCAGGGTGGACTTGTCGGGGTAGCCGGGCTCGAACTGCTGGCCGGAGCCGCCGATGACCCCGGCCGCGACCTTTCCCGCCACCAGCGGCTGGGCGTAGTACTGCATGGCCTGGATGACGCCGGTGACCACGGCGAACGCGATGATCGGCGAGATGTTGGGCAGGGTGATGTGCCGGAACCGGGCCCAGGCCCCGGCCCCGTCCAGCTCGGCGGCCTCGTACTGCTCCTTCGGTACGTCGAGCAGTGCGGCCATGAAGATGACCATCAGGTCGCCCACCCCCCACAGGGCGAGGGCGGTGAGCGCCGGCTTGGACCAGTCGGCGTCGGTGAACCAGCCCGGGGTGGGCAGCCCAGCGGCGTCCAGCAGGGTGTTGGCGGGGCCGGTGCCGGGGTTGAGCAGGAAGACGAAGGCCAGGGTCGCGGCGACGGGCGGGGCCAGGTAGGGCAGGTAGAACAGGGTCCGGAAGATCCCGGCCCCGGTCTTGATCTTCGTGACGAGCAGGCCGATGCCGAGGCCGAAGGCGACCCGGCAGGTCACCATCACCGCCACCAGCCACAGGGTGTTGCACATCGCCGGCCAGAAGAGCGGATAGTCCGTGAAGACGTAGTTCCAGTTGTCCGGGCCGTTGAAGGCGGGCTGCCGGAAGCCGTCGTACCGGGTGAAGGAGAAGTACAGGGTGGACAGCAGGGGGTAGGCGAAGAAGACCGCGAACCCGATGAGCCAGGGGGACATGAAGGCCGCGGTCCGCAGGGCGGAGCGGCGGCGCTTCGACCGCAGTGCAGGGGTGGTCATCCGGGTCTACTTCGCCTTCGCGATGTCCGTGTCGATCTGCCGGTCGGTCTTGGCGAGGCCGGCCGGGATGTCGGCCACGTCGCCCTTCTCGACCCCGTACGCGAAGTCCTCGAAGGTCAGCTGGTAGGTGCCGCCGTCGGCCTGGGCCGGGGTGGTGCTGGACTTCGGGTGCCGGGCGATGTCGAGGAAGGTCTTGAACTCGGGGGTCACCTGGAGGTTCGGGGACTCCAGGGCGGCCAGCGTGGAGGGCACGTTGTGGATGGCGTTGGCGAAGGCCACCACCGCCTCGGTGTCGGTGGTCATGTACTTGACCAGTTCCCAGGCGGCGTTCTGCTTCTTGCCGCCCGCGGCGATGCCCATGATCGTGCCCGAGAGGTAGCCCTTGCCGTAGTCGGCGGCCTGCTCGTCCGGGACGGGCAGGGGCGCGGTGCCGATCTCGAACGCGACGCCCGCCTCCCTGGCCATCGGGGCCCGCCACTCGCCGTCGATCTGCATCGCGACCAGGCCCAGGTGGAAGGGGTGCTCGGCGCTCCACTCGTCACCGAAGGTGTTGCGGAACCTCTCCAGCCTCTCGTAGCCGCCGAGCTTGTCCACCAGGTCCTTCTGCGCGGTCAGCATCTTGGCGAAGGCCGGGTCCCCGGCCAGGTTGGACTTGCCGTCGGCGCCGAAGTAGGTGGCGCCCCACTGCGCCGCGAGCCGCGTCGGCTTGGTCTCGTAGCCGTGGAAGGTGGGCATCAGGCCGACCCGCTCGTACGAGTCCCCCTTGGGTTCGGTCAGCTTCTGCGCGACCTCGGTGAACTGGCTCCACGTCCTGGGCGGTTCCGTGATGCCGGCGGCCGCGAAGGCGGTCTTGTTGTAGACGAGGCCGTACGCGTCGTGCAGCAGCGGCAGCGTGCACTGGTTGCCGTTGAACTGGGTGTACTCCAGCAGGGTCTTGGGGAAGACCTTCGTCTTGTCGACCCCGGACTTCCGGAGGAAGGGGTTGAGGTCGGCGAAGGCGCGGGAGTTGCAGAACTTGCCGACGCTGTCGGTGGTGAAGGAGGACACCACGTCGGGGGCCTTGTCCCCGCCCGCACGCAGGGCCTGGTTGATCTTGTCGTCGGTCATGTTGCCGGTGACCTCGACCTTGATGTTGGGGTGCGCCTGTTCGAACCGGGCGATGTTGTCCTCGATCGCCTTGGCCTCGCCGGGCGCGGACCAGCCGTGCCAGAAGTTCAGGGTGACGTCCGCCTTCGGGTCGTCGGAGGCCGTGTCCGCGTTCTGGCCGGTGCAGGCCGTGGCGAGTGCGGATATCGCGGCGAGGAGGGCGGCTGCGGTGGTCAGGCGGCCGGTTCTGGGCATGGCGGGGCTCGCTCTCTGCGGAGGACGAAACTTCCGGTGGGGGGCGGTCGGAACCGGCGGGGCCATTCCTTTAAAAAAAATCCCCAAG
>NZ_JARAYQ010000238.1:0-12735 GCF_033794505.1 Streptomyces sp. MB09-01
AGCCCCCAAGCCCTCGCACACCCCCTCATCCTGCTCGTGACCGCCCAACTCCTCGGCGCCTGCGCCGAGGAGATCGGCTGGCGCTGCTACCTCCAGCCACTGCTGCGCACCCGCTTCGGCCCGCTCACCGCCTCCGTCCTCGTCGGGACGGCCTGGGGCCTGTGGCACGTACAGGTCCTCGCCCAGGAGCCCGCCTACGCGGCCGGATTCCTGGCCGCCACCATCGCGATGTCCGTGATCCTCGGCCTGGCCCTCGAACGCGTACGGAGCAACCGGCTGCTGCTCGCCGGCGGCTTCCACACCCTGGTCAACCTCGGCATGCTGTTCGTGACGGACGAGACGTCCCCGGCTACAGCGCCGATGGTGGTCTTCGGCGCCGCCTGCCTGGCCGCAGCACTCCCGTGGATCGCCTGCGCCCGCCGGCCGGCGACCGCGCCGGATAAGATCACCGCCGCAACAACGCACGAACCGCGCTGACATGACGGAACCACAGGTGTGCATGGCACAGGCAGACAGACGCCCCGGCACGAGCCTCACGGGCACACTCGCCGACATCGGCCGCTGCCAGCTGCTCTCACTGGCCGCGCTCGCCGTGTCCGGGGCCGGCAGCCTCGTGATCGGTGCGCTCCTCCTCCTGCCCGTCGGCATCGGCTTCCTGTTGCTCCCGCCCGCCGCAGCCGCCCTGCGTCGCATCTCCGACCGCTACCGCCACTGGGCCGCCCGCTGGACCGCGACCGTGATCAGCCCACCACAACCGCTCCCACTCCGCCAGGCCCCACCCGAAAACACCACCGGCCGCCACCGACACGCCCGCGCCCTCCTCGCCGACGACGGGTTCTGGCGCGACCTGCGCTGGGCCTGGGCCGAACCCTGGACGGGCGCACTGCTCGCCACCGTGCCCCTGGCCCTCGTCGAGTACGGCCTCTTCGGCGCAGCCGTGCAGCCCTTCATCTGGCAGAGCCTGGGCGACGAGAACTGGTACGCCTTCATCCTCGTCGACTCCACCCCGACCATGCTCGCCGCACTCCTCCTCGGCCTCGGATTCACCGCCGCAGGACTCACACTCGCCCCCACCACCCTCCAACTCCACGCCCGCTGGAGCCAACGCCTGCTCACCGCACCACACAGCACCGAACTCACCCGCCGCATCGAACACCTCACCGGATCCCGCGCCGACATCCTCGACGTCCAAGCCGCCGAACTGCGCCGCATCGAACGCGACCTGCACGACGGGGCACAAGCCCGCCTCGTCGCCCTGGGCATGACCCTCGACGAAGCCACCCGGCTCCTCGACCACGACCCCCCGGCCGCCCGCGCACTCCTGCACGAGGTACGCGCCACCTCCCAACGCGCCCTCCAAGACCTCCGCGAACTCGTCCACGGCGTCCTGCCCCCCGTCCTCGCCGACCGCGGCCTCGGCGACGCGATCCGCTCACTGGCCCTCGACAGCCACCTCGACGTCCACATCGACACCACCCTGCCCGGCCGGCTCCCGGCCCCCGTGGAATCCGCCGGCTACTTCGCCGTCGCCGAACTCCTCGCCAACGCCGCCAAACACTCCGGCGCCCCCGAAGCCCACATCCGCCTCAGCCACACCGACGGCGCCCTGCACATCACCGTCACCGACAACGGCCACGGCGGCGCCGACCTTGACGGAAACGGACTACAAGGCGTACGCCGCCGCCTGGACCCCTTCGACGGAACCCTCGTCCTGCACAGCCCGCGGGGCGGCCCGACCACCGCGACCTTGGAGATACCGTGCGCGTCGCCCTCGCCGAAGACCTCTTCCTCCTCCGGGACGGACTGACACGCACCCTCCAGGACCACGGATTCGAGGTGATCGCCGCAGTCGACAACGGCCCCGCCCTGCTCAAAACACTCCTCGAGGAACAACCCGACGTCGCCGTCGTCGACATCCGCCTGCCACCCACCTTCACCGACGAAGGCCTCCAAGCCGCCCTGGAAGCACGCCGATCCCGGCCGGCACTACCGGTCCTCGTCCTCTCCCAGTACGTCGACCAGCTCTACGCCCACGAACTGCTCGCCGGAGGCCAAGGCGCCATCGGCTACCTCCTCAAGGACCGCGTCACCCACACCACCCAGTTCATCGACGCCGTACGCACCGTCGCCGCAGGCGGAACGGTGATGGACCCCCAGGTCATCGCACGCCTACTGGCCCGCAGCGACGCCCGCGGCACCACATCCCAGCTGACACCCCGCGAACTGGACGTCCTGGCCCTGATGGCCGAGGGCCGCTCCAACGCAGCCATCGCACAAACCCTGTTCATCAGCGAAAGCGCCGTCGCCAAACACACCGCCGCCATCTTCACCAAACTCCGGATCGAACCCTCCGCAGACGACAACCGCCGAGTCCTGGCCGTCCTGGCCTACCTCAAACGGTAACCACCGAACAGGCACGCACGCGGCCCCCAGCGCGGGGCGGCCTCTGCCTGTGCGATCCGCGTCGACGATGTCGTCGATGTCGTCGTGCAACGTCGGTGCGTCGCACGAGCTCCCCGGCCACCGTGGCCGACAACGCCGACGACTGCTCCCCGCCACTGCCTGATAGGCACGAGTGCGAGCGCCGGCCGCAGGCCTCTGCCCTGCACTCCCGCTCACTGGCTGTCGCCCGCCGGGCCGCCGCATCTGATCGCCTACGTCCGCGTCAGGTCACGGACGAGACGGGTCAGCTGAGGAGATGGGGCAACCTTCAACTCCATTTGCAGCAACCGTCGGTAGTCCTGGTACCGCTTGACCGCGCAGGCCACGTTGCCCTCGGCCAGGTGGACCTCGACGGCAATCCGGTGGGGGGTCTCGCGGAACGGGTCGATGGAGACGGCGGCGAGCGACGTCTGCAACGCGGACAGATGACGGCCCTCGGTCTGGAACTGCTGGGCCAGTGCCTCCAGGGCGTACAGCCTTAGCTGATCCCAGCGTTCGCGTTCAAGGAGCAGCCATTCGTCGTCCCAGCCGGGGAGCAGGGTCTGGCTCAGGTCCGCCACCAATCGGTCCCCGTCGGGGAGCTTGCCGTCGCCGGACACGAGGCGGTGGGCCGCGTCCCACGCCTTGTGGAAGTCGACCGAGAAGGAGGGGGCGAGCGCGAGGCTGTGATCGACGCTGTCGATGGCGGGGACCGGGCCGAGCTTTCTGCCCTGGCAGAGCGCGGATCGCAGATTGGCGGACGCCCGGCAGGATGTGCAGTCGGGCCACAACTGCGCGGCGACCGAACGCCGGTGCGTGCCCTCGCGGTGCAGGGCCAGGAAGGCCAGCAGCCGCTGAGCTGCATTGGAGACGGCGACGCGCCGCCCTCCACAGGTGACTTGGAAGGGCCGCAGGATTTCGAGATGGGCTCCTTGCGACACGCCTCTCACTCTGCGCGACGGCACATACGACTGCAACCGGGCGGGAGCGTATCGGCCGGCTACCGATCATAGCGAGTCTGTGCTGTCCCGACGCTGCGCAGACGGCGTCCATTACGTCGCAGAAACGTTTCTGCGACGTGGGGTGAGACCCCTCCGAACGCCTCCGCGACGGCCATCGAACGCCTTCCGCCGCACGGGGGAACGACCCCGAAACGCCTCCGTGGGACACGTTTCTCATGGCCCGGTGCGCCATACGCGACGGCCGGACCGCATCGGACCGCTTCGGGCCGAATCAGTGCACGTCGAGATACTGCGGTACGCGGAGGTTCAGCATGGACATCCGGTCGGTGATGCGCGGGATAGCCGGTGAGCAGGAGCTCCTCGGCAGCCCTGAGGTGCGCGTGGCGGTCCTCGACGGCCCGGTGGACCTGGCGCACCCCTGTTTCGCGGGATCGAACCTCACCCGGCTGCCCACTCTGGTGCCGGGCCCGGCCGGGCCGGGGCCGATGTCGCTGCACGGCACACATGTCACGAGCCTCCTCTTCGGACAGCCCGGTTCGTCGGTGCCTGGGCTCGTACCGCGCTGCACGGGACTGCTGTTTCCGGTGTTCCGCGAGTCCCCGGACGGCCGGGTGACCCGCGTGCCGCAGCTGGACCTGGCGCGGGCCGTGGAACAGGCCGTGGAGGCGGGGGCCCACATCCTCAACATCAGCGGTGGGGAGCGCACCCCCGAGGGCGCGCCGGACAGCATGCTGGAGCGGGCGCTCCGGCTGTGCGAGAAGAACGGCGTCTTGGTGGTCGCAGCCGTTGGGAACGACGGGTGCGACTGCTTGCAGGCCCCCGCTGCCACGCCGTCCGTGCTCGCCGTGGGGGCGGCCGACGCCGCCGGAGCGCCCCTCGACATCAACAACTGGGGCGCCGCTTACCGGCTGAACGGAGTTCTGGCCCCCGGACAGGACATCCAAGGTGCCGCCCCCGGCGGCTCGCTCGCCTCACTGACCGGCAGTAGCTTCGCCGCCCCAGCGGTGACCGGGGTCGTTGCGCTGCTGGTGGCACAGCAGCTGGCGGAGGGGCGCAAGGCCGACCCGCTTGCCGCGGGCCGCGCCGTACGTGAGTCCGCGATCCGTCCGCCCTGCGGCCCGGACGACTCACCCGAGTGCCGCAGGCTGCTCGGCGGCCGGCTGAACGCCGTCGGCGCCTTCGCCTTGGTCAACGGGCAGGGCAGCCCAACATCCGGCGCCCCCGGGACGACGCACACCCAAGAGAAAGAGAGAGCCATCGTCATGGACACGCATGCCGTACACGCGCAGGCCGAGGAGCCATCCGAGGCCGTACCCGCAGCCATGTCCCAGGCACCCGCGGGCGCCGGAACCCCGGTGCCCGCGATGCAGACCGCGCCCTCGCAGGTCGCACCAGCACAGGCACCGGTCCCCGGTGAGGCGCCGGTTCCCGTGCCCCCGTCCTCGGGTCCGTGGCCCGAGCCGCCCCCCTGGCCGCCCGCGCCTGCGGAGATGCAGCCTGCGATGCAGGCCGGAGTCCAGCCCGCCGCAGCTCCCACCCACGCGGCACCCGCCCCACCCACCGCCTACACGGCGCCTCCCGCCTACACGGCGCCTCCCGCCTACACGGCGCCTCCCACCTACGCCGCACCTCCCGTCTATACGACACCCGCCGCACCTGTCGCCTATACGGCGCCCGCGGTCCATACGGCACCTGTCGCCCACGCGGCGAACACGGGCGTCTGCCCGTCCTGCGCCGGATGCGGCGGTACCTGCGGGGGCACAGGCGGGCAGCCCAGCGGGGGCGGGGCCACCCCGTCCGCCCCGGCGCCCTCCCCTGGGGAGCAGTTGATCTACGCGATCGGCACCATCGGGTTCGACTTCCAGACCGAGGCCCGCCGGGACAGCTTCCGTCAGCAGATGCCGCACATCGTCATTCCGGCGACAGGAGGGCAGCCCGAGAAGGAGGAACAGCCGAACATCTACGACCCCAGGCAACTGCACGCCTACCTGAGCAAGAACCCGTGGGCCTGCGACAAGCTGACCTGGACGCTCAACGCGGACGCGACCCCGCTCTACGCCCTTGAGGCGGAGATGCCGGTGGGCATGGACTGGACCCGGCCCATCATCAAGAACCCCAAGGCGTCCGCGGAGCAGGTGCACGATCTCGCGGCCGGCGCCGCGGGCGATCCCAAGCAGCTCACCCAACTCCTCGAGACCCTCTCCTACCCGCCGGTCTCCTTCGTCTACCGGACCTTCCGGGACGCGCTCCTCGGACAGGCCAAGGACAAGGAAGACATCGACTTCGTCTCCCGGGTCTCGATACCCGGAGTCCTCACGGACCGTACCGTCCGGCTGTTCTCGGGCCAGGTCGTCCCCGTGGTCGAGGTCAAGAGCCGCGGCCTGTTCACCTGGAACGAGACGCTGCTGGTCAACGCAGTCTTCGAGGCAGTGCTCAAGATCAAGATTCGGGAGGCGCGCAAGGAAGCCGGCGAAAACCAGGCGGCACAGGACGCTGCCGAGGCGAAGGTCCGTCAGGAGTTCGCCGGAGCGACAGGGAAGTTCCTCAGGAAGACCGTGCGCGCTCTGCTGGACAAGATCTACTGGAAGTTCCGCAACCTCGGCCAGAACTCCGGCGACCGCGCGCTGAACGCGGCGGGCACCAACGCCTTCCTGGTCGGCGCCGAGATCCAGAGCGGCATCCTCTCCGCGGAGCAAGTCCCCGGCAGCAGCAACAACTTCTACTCCCTGGACACCGTCACCGTCACCAAGAGTCCCTTCTGCCGTCCCGGCTCGGTCTGCCACGACGTCACCTTGACCTTCTTCGACCCGGAGAACGACCAGCGGGCGCCGGTGTCGTACCTGTTCACCTTCGACGTGAGCGACCACGTGCCCGTCAGCCTCGCTCCGGTCCACACGTTCATCGGCAGCCCCTGACTGCCGGACCAAACCGAGGAGTCCCCATGGACAAGACCAGAACCCCAGTACCCCCCTCGCTCCCCCTTCAAGCACCGCCCGTCTGCCGCGCACCTTCGCAAGAGCCGCAGGAGCGGCATGACGGCTACGGCGTGGAGGCGGCCCGCTCGGGCTGCGCGGAGCTCTGGGGACCTGCGCGGCAGATGTGTTACGCGCAGCGGGCGCAAGCACTCTGAGCGCACCGCAGAGGAAGCAGAACAACAGACGAGCCTCCGGCGGGAACCGCCCGCCGGCCAGTCACCAGGTGAAAGGTGAGAAAGATGAACGAGCCGTTTGCGCGGCGCGAGGAGAGGCCGGCTCCGTCCGGCACTCCGCGGACGCCGTTCCAGACCCCCGCCATCGACCGCGACCCGATCGGCCCCAAGGGATCCGGCGAAGGCGTCGACGGAGTCGAGGCCAACTTCAACTTCGGCAAGCTCCTGGGCATCGCGAAGGACATCCTCTTCTAGAGACCGCCATGCAGCATCCGTCACAGCGGCGGTGGCGGGCGCTTGGGTCCCCCGCCACCGCCGCACCGTCCTGAGAGGACGCCGGGATGAACAGAGAGATCCCGCAGAGTGCAGCGTCGTCCGCCACCCCGCGGACGCCGTTCCAGGCGCCCGCGGTCGACCGGAGCCCCACCGCTGCGGCACGCGCCGGCGCCGACTCACCAGGCATCGAGGCCAATTGGGAAATGCCCTGGACCCTGATCGGCCATGGGGCCAAGGGAATGCTGGACGCCTGGCTCTCCCGCCGGACCTAGGGCCTCGGCACCGCAAGGAAAGGACACGGACATGAACGAGGACGCCTCACCCCGAGCTGGTCCCTCGGCCGTCCTGCGGGCACCCTTCCAGGCGCCCGCGGTCGACCGGAGCCCCACCGCTCCGGCACGCGCCGACGCCGACACACCGGGCGTCGAGGCCAATTGGACAGTCCCCTGGCATCTGATCGGCCCCCAGTCCAAGGGCGGCATCATGCCCTGGTACGCCGGCCCGGTCTAGTGCCTCACCACCGTAAGGAAAGGACACGGACATGAACGAGGACTTCTCACCCCGAGCGGCCCCGTCGGGCGTCCTGCAGACGCCCTTCCAGGCGCCGGCGGTCGACCGCACCCCTGCGGCCCCGAGGGCCGCGGGCACCGAGAGCGGAGGCGTCGAGGCGGACTTCGCCTGGCTGCTGCCTCTGGCCACGAAGGCCATTGGCTCCCTCTTCAAGTGAGGGCCGCGTGTCGGCGGCGGGCTTCTCCGCCGCCGACGAGGCCTTGAAAGGAGGACCGGCGGCATGTACGACAAGTCCGAAGCGGGCCCCGCGGACCGCGGGGCCCGGCTCAACCTCCCCGTACTGGGGACGGTGGAGCGCCGATGGGACACGTACCAGCCCTTCCTGAAGGCGGTGGGTGTCTACCACCTTGAGGAGGACCCCAACAAGGTGGGCTACCTGATGGAAGAGCCCCCGCCCAAGTCCACCTTCGGCTCCGCCGTCGCGGACCCGTCCGCCTCGGACGGTCTGGACGACCGGGGCTGGAGCTGCCCGCCGGGTGAACCCTGTACATGGCTCGGCCCGGTCTAGGAGGTGCACCCTCCCCGGTCGCCGCCTGCACGACAGCGGCCGGGGAGACCGATGCCCAGAGTCTGTTCGTGAGCCGCTGGCGAGACGTACTCCGGCTTCGCTCGATCCCGGCCCGGCGCTCAACGGAGCATGCGCAGAACCCGCGGCGATGGCTCTGGCGCCCTCCTCACCAGCGGAAACGCATTTGCGGCAGACCGCGCTCCCAGGTCATACTCCCGTGTCCCCCCACCTGTTTCGACCACTCCTCATCGGGGGCTCCCACCATGGAAGTCGCACGCATCGTCGTCATCGGGCTCGCCATCACCGTGTCGGTCATCTTCTACCGCCGCACCACCGGCGACCTCCCGGGCCGGACTTCGTCCCGCGCCGCCCGAAAGTCCGGACTCCTCCCGCAGTCCCGCCAGAACACCGGCCGCTCTACGCCCGACCCCGAGCTGGAATCGGCGGTCGCCGCAGCCGCCCGGGGCAGTTGGGAGCCGGCCGCACAGCTGATGGCCGCCACCAGGGAACGCGGCGACTGGGCACGCCGCTCCTCCTACGCCGCCACCCTCGGCTCCCACCGGGCCGCCCTCCCCGACAGCTGGCTGCACACCTGGCAGACCGCGGTCGGGCCGGACGACGCCGACCTCGCGCTGGTGCGCGCGAAGGCCACCGTCAACCTGGCCTGGCACCAGCGCGGCAGCGGCTGGGCGAAACACACCAGCGCCGAACAGTTCGCCGGATTCCACGCCACCCTGGCCCGCGCACCGCAGCAGAACGCACACGCGGCCGACCTGAACCCGGACGACCCCACGCCCTACGTCAACGAAATATGGGCGGCACTGGGCCTCGGCTACCCCGAACAGCACATGCACCGGATCTGGAAGGAGATCACCACCCGCGACCCGCACCACTACGACGCGCACTACGCGGCGCTCCAGTACTGGTGCGCGAAGTGGCGCGGCGCGGAAGAACGCGCCATGTCCTTCGCCCAGCGGGCAGCGGCCGGCGCACCGCCCGGCAGCCTGCTCACCGCGCTGCCCCTGATCGCCTGGTACGAACACCGCGACACGGACGCGAGCACCGCCGACTTCCGCTCACCCCACCTGATCTCCCTGGTAGACGCCGCCCTGGCCGACGTCGCCGCAGCCCCCCCCAACCATCCGAACGCCGCCGAGCTGCGCCACCTGCTGGCCTACTTCCTCACCCGCCAGAAGCGGTACGACGCGGCGCTGGCGCAGTTCCGCCTGGTGGACGGCTACATCGATGCCCTCCCGTGGAAGTACTGGACCGACCCGGCGGCGGCGTACTGCCACTGGCGCGACCGCGCGGCCCACCGGGCCCGCCGGCGCTGAGCCAGGCGGACCCAGCTCATCCCGCCGGGGAACGGCTGACCAGGCGCCCGTCGAGCACCCCGGCCCGCAGCACCCGCCCCAGCGGCCCGGCATCTTCTGCACACCCACCAGATCGGTCGGGCACAGCAGCAGGTCCACCCCGGGCCCGTGCCCCGCCCGGGACCGCCCGAAGCCCTTGGGCAGAGAACCCCAGGCGATCCGGCCCGGCTCCGGGTCGCGGGCGAAGGTCCCGGCCGCCACCCTGGGCGGGCAATCAGCAACCTCGTCGTGAGCGGGACCGATACCGCCCCCGGGATCCTCACCGAACTCGCCGCCGAACTCGACTTACCGCCCGCCGACCTGCTCGTCATCGCAAGCCACCCCGTGCCGGCGGAACTCCTTCCCCCCCCAAGCGCGACGCCACGATCACCAAGCAGTTCGCCTACAGCGCCAGCCACTGCGACCACACGCAACTGGCCCTGCTGGAGGACTTCATCCGCTCGCTGCCGCACCTCGACGCCCCCGGGCCCTTCGTGCAACCCGCCTCGCCGCACCTCACGCCCGCCGAGAGCGGTCCCGGCGCCGTGTTCAACGGGCTGCTCCGCAACCGCGGCTTCGGCATCAAGGAGCTCCCTTTCGCGGGACTGTCGCGCAGCACGCTGCTCGGCATGGTGTCGGACTGGCGGCCGACTCCGCACCGGAGATACCAGCTCTGTGCGATTGCCGGCCCGCTGGGCTGGCGACTGCCCGATCTGTTCGCCGTCGTCGGCGAGCCGTACTCACCGGACTTCCGCCCGGTGCAACTCTGCCGCCACGTCGGGCGGGTGTTCACAGCCGCCGTCCCCTTGACCACCGCACAGCTGATCGAGTGCACTCGGGAGGCGGACCGCCTGAGCGCACGGGAGAACCACGGTGTGTGGCAGCCCGTCTCGCAGGGCTCCGTCGCAGAGTGCCCGGACTTTCCCTGACAGCCGGCGGGCCGCCTGCCGGCGCCGTGCCCGTCCTCCACCTGGCAGTGTCACCGGCGCTGCGCCAACCCGGCACCGTGTCGCAGACGTGTACCCGTGGACACCAGGCGAAGGGCCGAGCCCGACGTACGGTCGAGCAACCGGCCGAGCCTTGCCGCCAGCACCGCACACCTTTGGCCGAGGCGGCCCGCCCCGACGCCATGACCGGAACAGGAGCAGCCGATGCTTCTCTACGCCCAGACCCCAGCACGGCGCAACCGCCAGATCCTCGCCGACCTGATCGCCGTGCTCCTGATCGCCGCCGCGGTGAAGTTCGCCCTGACCGTCCACGGCGCGATCATGCTGCTGGCCGAGCCGGGACGCAAAGTGGAGAGCTCCGGCGAAAGCCTCGCCACCGCCCTCGACGACGCCGGCGACACGGCCTCGGACCTGCCGCTTGTCGGCGATCTCCTGAAGAAGCCGTTCCAGTCCGCAGCCGACGCCGGCACCGGGCTCGCCGACGCAGGACAGTCGCTGCAGGACACCGTCAGTCAAGTGGCCACCCTGGCCGCAGTCGCCCTGATCGTCCTGCCCGTGGCCTTCGTACTCCTGCTGTGGCTCCCCCTACGCCTGCGCTGGATCCGCCGCAGCGCCACCATCCGACGTCTCCTCGACGCCCCCGGAGGCGCCGACCTACTCGCCCTGCGCGCCCTCACCGGACCGCTGGGCGACCTCTCCACGATCTCCACCCCGCCAGGCGGCCTCGCAGACGCCTGGCGCCGCGGCGACCAGCAAGTCGTCGCCGCCCTGTCCGAGCTCGCACTCAGGCGAGCGGGCTTGCGCCCCTGACAGGCGGAGCGGTTCGGCACGGGGCGACGCATGCCGCGCCGGGGGAGGGGCGTATGCGGCGCCGACGCTCAGGACTCCGGCGGATGTGACCGGCCCCTTCTCAGAACGACACGTCGATGTAGTCGATGTCGGTGAGTTCGACTTCGAGCTGGTCGGCGCGGCGCCCGCCGTCCTTGAAGTAGGTCTCCTGCAGACCTTCGGCGACGATCGCGCGCAGTTCCGGATCCCCGGCACCCTGCTGCCGGGCCTCGAACAGGCGCTGCGCGTAGGCTGGCGGGAGGTGCACGGTCAGCCGTCGCATGCGGCCGTCGTCGGTGGTGCCGACAGGTGCGGTGTACCCGAACCGCGCCCTGGTCTCGACGGTGATCCCGGTTGCGGTGGCGGCCTGCTTGCGGCGGCGGCCGCGCACCACGGGCTGCCAGCGTGCGCGTACGGCGGTGTCGATGCGGTCGGTGATCGCCTTGGGCGGGGTCTTGCGTTCGCCGGTGCGGTAGCGCTCGATGGAGCGTTGGCTGACGCCGAGCTCGGCCGCGACGGCCTTGGTCGTCTTCAGCTTGCCCATCAGGAAGTTGATGCGGCCCTTCAGGGTCTTGGGTGGCTGGCGGGTGAAGGCCTCGCGGTCCGCGCGCTCCAAGGCGTCGTCGATGTCCCCCACGGCTTCTATTCTCCCTCGTCCGTGACGGCGTCGCCGCCCTTGATGTGACGGGCCGGGTTGAGACCCTTCTCCATCAGGTCCACCGCCCACGCCATCTCCTGCACGCCCTCCACCTTCGCCGCGCCCGGGGTGGGCCCGAGCCTGAAGGAGCCGGGCAGCGGCTTGCCGGAGGTGGTGTAGGGCAGGAAGTCGAGCGGGGAGGGTCCGGACGACGCGTAGACGACGCAGTCGGAGAGCACGCCGAGCGGGTACTGGCCGGTGGCCTTGGCGACGTTGGCCATCTTGCGGTGCATGTTGACCCGCGCTTTGGAGATGACGGCGGCTCGGATGTCGGGGCGCCAGGTCGGCCGCTCCAGGGCCGGCCACCGCTCCCCGTCGCGGTAGTGGCGTCCCTGGGGGCGCTCGCGGAGCTTGCCGATGCCGCCCTTGACGGTTGCCTTGATCGCGGCGAGTACGGCCGCCATCGCGGGGTCGACCTGCTTGTGCTGCTCCATGGCGGCGAGGAACTGCCGGTCGTCCAGATCCGCGGTCACACCAAGGTCGGCGAGCGTGTCGAGGTAGGCGGTCTTGAGGCGGTCGTGCCACGGATCCAGGTACGCGCCCGTCTCCCTGCGCAGGAACGCCTCGATGGGGGCGACGTCGAAGCCGAGCTCCTGGGCGTAGGCGACGGTGTGCGTCTGGTACCAGGCCGGCCCGGTCGGCCGCTGCCCGGACGGCGTGAACGGCGACGGCAGCCGCGGGTCCAGCTCGATGTGCGAGAGGTCGACCAGCCAGGAGCCGGGGATCTTCTTGTTGAAGGCCGGGCGGTGGAAGTGGTCGGGTGCGGACAGGCCGACGACCAGGCGCGCGGAGGCCGCGAGGAACGCGGTGTTCAGATCCAGCCCGACCGCGTACGGCAGCAGGCACTCCTCATCCGACAGCAGCTGGGGGTCCCGCACCCACTGGAACGCCTCCTCGTCCAGGAACCCACCGGCCCACCCCTGCGCAACGGGATGTTCGGCGGGGGCCTCCGGCGGTGCGGGGTCCATCGGCTCGGTACCAAGCGAGCCCGGGTTGTAGGCGGACGCCCACTCCCCGGTGGTGTCG
>NZ_JARAYQ010000239.1:0-12658 GCF_033794505.1 Streptomyces sp. MB09-01
GGGCAGTAGGGTCGGTGCGAGAGGGGGTGGGTAGTCTGGCGCTCATGCGTGCACTTCTCGTGGCCAACCCAGCAGCGACGACCACCAGTGCGCGCACGCGCGACGTCCTGACCCATGCCCTGGCCAGCGAGATGAAGCTGGAGGCGGTGACCACCGAGTACCGCGGGCACGCCCGGGACCTGGGGCGCAAGGCCGCGCACGAGGGGCTCGACCTCGTCGTCGCCCTCGGCGGCGACGGCACGGTCAACGAGGTGGTCAACGGGCTCCTGCACGACGGGCCCGATCCCGACCGGCTGCCCCGGCTGGCGGTGGTGCCCGGCGGCTCCACCAACGTGTTCGCGCGCGCCCTGGGGCTGCCCAACGATGCGGTCGAGGCGACCGGCGCCCTGCTGGACGCGCTGCGCGAGCGACGGGAGCGGACGGTGGGGCTGGGCCTTGCGGCCGGCACCCCGGGCACGGAGGACGAGTCGGTCCCGGCGCGCTGGTTCACCTTCTGCGCAGGCTTCGGCTTCGACGCGGGCGTGGTGGGGCGGGTCGAGCAGCAGCGGGAGCGCGGCAAGCGTTCGACGCACGCCCTGTACGTACGACAGCTGATGCGCCAGTTCTGGGAGGAGCCGAACCGGCGGCACGGCACGGTCACGCTGGAGCGCCCGGGCGCAGATCCGGTGACGGATCTGGTGCTGTCGATAGTGTGCAACACCTCACCGTGGACGTATCTGGGCAATCGTCCGCTTTACGCCTCTCCGGAGGCATCGTTCGATACCGCGCTTGACGTATTGGCGCTCGACCGTTTGTCAACTCCGGCCGTCGCGCGCTACGCGACACAGCTCCTGACCTCCACTCCTGAGCGGGGTCCGCACGGCAAGCACGCGGTGTCTCTGCACGATCTGACCGACTTCACCTTGCATTCCAAGGTGCCGCTTCCGTTCCAGATGGACGGAGACCACCTCGGACTGCGGACCAGCGTTCGGTTCACAGGCGTACGTCGTGCACTGCGTGTGATTGTGTGAGTGGAAGGGCCTGAAGGCCTTTCACTCGAACGTTTACACGCCGGTCCACCCTCACGATGTAGGGCTGTGACCTAGTAGACACCGACGAATCAAAAAAAACTTTCCGGAAGGGGTTGTATCCCCGTCCGAGGTTTGCGAATCTCTTCATGGCGATCGGGACAGCCCGCACAACCCGGCACCCGCACAGATCACCAGAACCCCTCCACGAATCTCTGACTGATCACCCGCGTGAAACCGGGCGGTCGCCCTTCCCTCACGGGGGGATTCGTGAAAGCGTTCACATTCACAAGCAAAGTGCCCGCAATACAAGGAGATGGAGCAGCCATGGACTGGCGTCACAACGCCGTTTGCCGCGAGGAAGACCCGGAACTCTTCTTCCCCATCGGCAACACCGGTCCTGCGCTGCTGCAGATCGAGGAAGCCAAGGCCGTCTGCCGCCGTTGCCCCGTCATGGAGCAGTGCCTGCAGTGGGCGCTCGAGTCCGGTCAGGACTCCGGCGTCTGGGGCGGTCTCAGCGAGGACGAGCGCCGCGCGATGAAGCGCCGCGCCGCTCGCAACCGGGCGCGCAACGCCAGCGCCTGACAACGACTTTCGAGCCTCGACGCGCAGCGCGTAGTACCCGAATAAGCGCTCAGCAACGTGCTCTTGAGCCCCGGACCGATCACCATTCGGTCCGGGGCTCAGTGCTTTTCCGGTCACGCCACGTGACATTCGTGCGGCCCGCACCACGTCACCCCGGGTGACGGAGCGTTACCGCTACGGCTACTTCTGCGGGCTGGACGGCAGGTCGAGGACGACCTTGGTCCCGCGCGGCTGCGCCCGGACCATGTCGAACGTTCCGCCGAGCTCCCCCTCCACGAGGGTCCGTACGATCTGCAGCCCGAGGTTGCCGGCCCGCTGGGGATCGAATCCCTCGGGCAGGCCGCTGCCGTCGTCGAGCACCGTGATCAGCAGTCGCCCGTCGACCCGGCCGGTTCCGGTGCGGGTCGCGGCCACCTCCACGGTGCCGCGCTCTCCCTGGGTGAAGGCGTGCTCCAGGGCGTTCTGCAGGATCTCGGTGAGCACCATCGACAGCGGGGTGGCGACCTCCGCGTCCAGGATGCCGAACCGGCCGGTGCGCCGGCAGTCGACCTTGCCCGGTGAGATCTCCGAGACCATCGCGATCACGCGGTCGGCGATCTCGTCGAACTCGACCCGCTCGTCCAGGTTCTGAGAGAGCGTCTCGTGCACGATCGCGATCGAACCGACGCGGCGCACGGCCTCGTTGAGCGCCTCGCGGCCCTGTGGAGAATCCATTCGGCGGGCCTGGAGCCGCAGCAGCGCGGCCACCGTCTGCAGGTTGTTCTTCACCCGGTGGTGGATCTCCCGGATGGTCGCGTCCTTGGTGATGAGTTCACGTTCGCGACGGCGCAGTTCGGTGACGTCGCGGCAGAGGACCAGGGAGCCGATCCGGGTCCCCTTCGGCTTGAGCGGGATCGCGCGCAGCTGGATGACCCCGCCGTTCCCCTCGATCTCGGTCTCCCTGGGGGCCCAGCCGCTGGCGAGTTTGACCAGGGCCTCGTCCACCGGGCCGCGGGAGGGGGCGAGTTCGGCGGTGGTCTTGCCGAGGTGCTGCCCGACCAGGTCGGAGGCGAGGCCGAGCCGGTGGTAGGCGGAGAGCGCGTTCGGGGACGCGTAGGTGACCACGCCGTCGGCGTCGAGGCGGATCAGGCCGTCCCCGACGCGCGGGGAGGCGTCCATGTCGACCTGCTGGCCGGGGAACGGGAAGGAGCCCGCGGCGATCATCTGGGCCAGGTCGGAGGCGGACTGGAGGTAGGTCAGCTCCAGCCGGCTCGGTGTACGCACGGTGAGCAGGTTGGTGTTGCGGGCGATCACTCCCAGTACCCGCCCCTCGCGGCGGACGGGGATCGACTCGACGCGGACCGGCACCTCCTCGCGCCACTCCGGGTCGCCCTCGCGCACGATCCGGCCCTCGTCGAGGGCGGCGTCCAGCAGCGGACGGCGGCCGCGCGGGACCAGGTGGCCGACCATGTCGTCCTGGTACGAGGTGGGGCCGGTGTTCGGGCGCATCTGGGCGACCGAGACGTACCGCGTGCCGTCGAGGGTGGGCACCCACAGCACGAGGTCGGCGAAGGACAGGTCGGAGAGCAGTTGCCACTCCGAGACCAGCAGGTGGAGCCACTCCAGCTCGGTTTCGCTGAGAGCGGTGTGCTGGCGTACGAGGTCGTTCATGGAGGGCACGTTGCGAGCGTACCCCGGGTACGCCTGATGACTTTCCCCACGACGGTACCCAGGAGTATCCAGGAGGGGCGCGGGCCGCGTACTGTTGGAGGAAGCGACGGGTTTCCACGTCCCGTCATTGGATGGACAGAACAGAATGGTCTAGTCCACAATTGATTAAACTTCCGCCCTCCCCGCACAGGAGGACGGATCGAGGTAGCCGCGCGCTCTGCCCTGACCGTGCAGGCACCTCCCACCGGCCGTCGGGAACCGCACACCTGTCGGCCGTAACAACTCCGGGCTACGGTGCCGGATGGGCTGAGGGTCCCGTCCTGCACCGTGGCCCAGAGGATTTTCCGGGCGGATTTCCGGGCCGGACGCCCCGGGTGGCGACTACGCCGACGGCCAGGCGAGCAGGGCCCTCGCCGCGACCGCCTCCAGCTCTTCCCGGCTCGCCCCGTCCCGCGACTGCTGGGACATTCCCTGGAGCACGGCCCCGGCGTACCGGGCCAGCGCCCGCGCGTCCGTGTCCGCGGGCAGCACCTCCGTGGCCATGTCGGCCCGGATCCGGCTCTCGAACATCTCCAGGTTGGCGTTGCGCCGGTCGCGCAGGGCCGCCGCCACCTCGTCCGCCGTCGTGTTGATCGCGGCGCTGATCACCATGCAGCCGCGCGGGTGGGCCGGGTCGGTGTAGACCTCGGCCGCCTCGTGCAGGATGCGTTCGACGGCAGCCCGGGCGGTGGGCTCCTCGGCGAGCGCCACGCTCGCGAAGTCCCCGTACCGGCCCCCGTACACGGTCACGACCTCGTCGAAGAGCTTGCGCTTGTCCCCGAAGGCCGCGTACAGGCTGGGCGCGCTGATGCCGAGCAGGGCGGTCAGGTCGGAGATGGACGTCGCCTCGTAACCGCGCTCCCAGAAGGCGGTCATCGCCTTGTCGAGGGCTGCGTCGCGGTCGAAGGAACGGGGTCTGCCGCGCTGTCCGGTCACCATGTCCGCATTCTATAGCGGGCGCTAGGGAATCTGGTACGGTCCTTTCTGTAGCGACCACTATTGATTACGGAGGGGGGCGCGTCATGGGCGTGCTCAAGGGGAAGACGGCACTGGTCACGGGCGGCAGCCGGGGCATCGGGCGGGCGGTGGCCGAGCGGCTGGCGCGGGACGGGGCACTGGTCGCCGTGCACTACGGGCGCAACGAGGCGGCGGCGAAGGAGACGGTGGCGGCGATCGGGGCCGAAGGCGGACGGGCCTTCGCCATCGGGGCCGAGCTCGGGGTCCCCGGCGACGCACAGGCCCTGTGGGCCGCGTACGAGGCCCACCCCGCGCACACCGAGGGCGTGGACATCCTGGTCAACAACGCGGGCGGGGCGCACTTCGCGGGGATCGAAGGGACGGACGAGGAGGCGTACGACCGTGCGCACGCCCTCAACGCCAAGGCGCCGTTCTTCGTGATCAAGCACGGGCTGGCGCGGCTGCGGGACGGGGGCCGGATCGTGAACGTGACCGGCACCCCCGGGATCGCCCTGCCGGCGATCCTGGCGACGGTCATGGCGAAGGGCGCGGCGAACGCGATGACCCGCTCGCTCGCCGCCGAGCTGGCCCCGCGCGGGATCACCGTGAACTCGGTGGGCCCCGGAATCATCGAGACGGACCTGAACGCGGGCCTGCTCGCGGACCCTGCGACCCGGGCCCACCTGGCCGCCCGCTCCGTCTTCCACCGGGTGGGCACGGCGGAGGAGGTCGCGGACGTGGTGGCCTTCCTGGCCTCGGCCGACTCCCGCTGGGTCACGGGCCAGCATCTGGACGCGACGGGCGGGCTGCAGCTCTCGCTGATCTAGCCGGTCTGGCCGGTCTGGCCGGTCTGGCCGGTCTGGCCGGTCTGGCCGGTACACCTGATCCGGGGTGTCCTCCGGGAGCACGACCCCCTCCCCTGGGGGTCCGCGACGCCGTCGCACCGCGCTCCGCCGGGCGGTGGTCCGGCGGGCCGGGCGCCCGGATCCGGACCACCATGGATAACGACCAGACCCCCGCCGACCGCGCCGGCCTCTGCTAGATTGGTCTATACCACACCACCCACTCCAGATCGGCAGGCCCCGCGTGGAAGTTGTCATCGTCCCGGACGCCAAGGCAGGCGGCGAGCTCATCGCGGAGGCCATGGCCGCCCTGGTACGCCGCAAGCCCGACGCCCTGCTCGGCGTGGCGACCGGCTCTACCCCGCTGCCCATCTACGAAGCCCTCGCCGCCAAGGTCAAGGCCGGTCAGGTCGACGCCTCCAGGGCCCGCATCTGCCAGCTCGACGAGTACGTCGGCCTGCCGGCCGGGCACCCGGAGTCCTACCGCGCCGTCGTGCTGCGCGAGGTCGTCGAGCCGCTCGGCCTGTCCGAGGCCTCCTTCATGGGCCCGGACGGTTCGGCGGAGGACCTCGTCGGCGCGTGCGAGGCCTACGACCGGGCCCTCGCCGAGGCCGGCGGCGTCGACCTCCAGCTGCTCGGCATCGGCACGGACGGCCACATCGGCTTCAACGAGCCGTGCTCCTCCCTCGCCTCTCGCACCCGCATCAAGACACTGACCGAGCAGACCCGCGTGGACAACGCGCGCTTCTTCGGCAACGACCTGGACCAGGTCCCGCACCACGTCATCACCCAGGGCATCGGCACCATCCTCGACGCCCGCCACCTGGTCCTCCTGGCCACCGGCGAGGGCAAGGCCGAGGCGGTCGTGCAGACCGTCGAGGGCCCGCTGTCCGCGCTGGTCCCGGCATCCGCGCTGCAGCTGCACCGGCACGCGACCGTCGTCGTGGACGAGGCCGCCGCGTCGAAGCTGAAGCTGGCCGACTACTTCCGGCACACGTACGCCAACAAGCCCGCCTGGCAGGGTCTGTAAGCACCGGGTCCACGGTCTCGGGGCCGGTCAGGGCCGGGCTCCTCCGTCAGGGGGCGCCCGGCCCTTCCCCGTCGGCGCCGTCGCCGGCCGCTCCGCCCGCACGTGGCGGCGGGTCCGCCCGGCGCGTCGGCTCGCTCGCCCGCACCGGTACGCGCCCCTGCCCGGCCCCGCCGCGCCGAAGGCCGGCAGCTACGAGGTCGTCTTCCAGGGCGAGGCCTTCGCGCTGCGCTCCCCCTCGACCGGGTACACGCAGTTCGACCCGGACACGCCCAGGACCATGCCACTCGACGCCGACAGCGGCGAGACCGAGATCGTGTACTCGCACCTCGGCAGGGTCAGGGACGGCTGCGAGCTGCTCGCCGGAAGGCCCATGGGGCCGAGCGAGGACACCTCGCCGGAGCGCTGCCGGATGGCGGTGGGCGCCGACGCCCTGGGCCCCGAGCCGGACGCCGCCCAGGTGTAGGCGCAGATCGTGCCGGGTCTGGTGCTGTGCGGCATCACCCAGCAGAACAAGCTCGCGATGACGGAGGTCACGAGCGTGAGCGACAACGAGGGCCGGCCCGACTTCCAGAGCAGGCGGCCCCTCGGGGAGATGCCCTGACACAGCGGTGCCCCCGGCCCTGAGGGGCGGGGGCACCGTGGTGCGCGCTCGGACCGGGTCACACCCCTGCGATGACCTCGGCGGCGGCACGGCCGCAGACGCGCGAGGCGCCGTGCGTGGCGATGTGCAGGGCTCCGCGCGGGGCGGCCTGCGGCAGGCCCATCTCGACCACGACCGTGTCCGGGCGGGCCGCGACCAGTGCGTCCAGGGCCTCGGTCATCCACGGGTGGCGGTGCGCGTCGCGGACGACCGCGACGACGGTACGGTCCCCCGCCGCCGCCAGGATGTCCGCGGCCGCGGCGCCCTCCGGGTAGCGGCCCGAGGCGGTTGCGGGTACCAGTGCGGCCAGTTCGCCGGCCACGCCCCACGGGGTCTCGTCGCCCACCGCGATGTTCGCGACCGGGGTCAGGGTCGCGACGTACGGGTTCCGGACCGGGCTCGCCGAGCCGGTGACGAGCAGGGCGCGGCGGGCCGCCGTCAGGCCGATGCCGGACGCGCGGCTCCCCTCCGGCCGCGCGTCCGGCCGGGCCCCGCGGGTCCATGCGGCGAGCTCGCGGACCCGGGCGGCGGCGTCGGCGAGGCGCTCCTCGGGGAGCGTGCCCTCGCGGACGGCCGCGACCAGCGCGTCGCGCAGCCGCAGGACGGTGGCCTCGTCGGCGAGTCCGCCGCCGACGCAGATGGCGTCGGCGCCCGCCGCGATGGCGAGGACCGAGCCGCGCTCGATCCCGTACGTCCCGGCGATGGCGTTCATCTCCATGCCGTCGGTGACGATGAGGCCTTCGTAGCCGAGCTCCTTGCGCAGCAGGCCGGTCAGGATCTGCGGGCTGAGCGTGGCCGGGCGGGTCGGGTCGAGGGCGGGCACCAGGATGTGCGCGCTCATCACGGCCTTGGTGCCGGCTTCGATGGCCGCCTTGAAGGGGACGAGCTCGCGGGCCTGGAGGGTGTCCAGGTCCACGTCGATGCGCGGCAGGGCGTGGTGCGAGTCGACGTTGGTGTCGCCGTGGCCCGGGAAGTGCTTGGTGCACGCGGCGACGCCGGCGGCCTGGAGGCCCTCGACGTAGGCGGCGGTGTGCCGGGCGGCGAGCCCGGTGTCGGCGCCGAAGGACCGTACGCCGATGACGGGGTTGTCCGGGTTGGAGTTGACGTCCGCGGACGGGGCCCAGTTGAGGTTGACCCCGCACGCGGCGAGCCGGCGGCCCAGCTCGCGGGCGACGTCCCGGGTGAGGCCGGTGTCGTCGACGGCGCCGAGGGCCAGGTTGCCGGGGAAGGACGAGCCGCCGCGGACCTCCAGGCGGGTGACGTCGCCGCCCTCCTCGTCGATGGCGACCAGGACGTCGTCCCGCTCCGTGCGCAGCTGCGCGGTCAGGGCGGCGAGCTGCTCGGGCGAGGCGATGTTGCGGCCGAACAGGCCGACCGCGGTGAGGCCTTCGCCGATCCGGCGGAGCAGCCAGGCGGGGGCGGTGGTGCCCTCGAAGCCGGGCTGGAGGACCGCGAGGGCGTCCCGGGTGAGGCCGTCCTTCCCGTCGGACGCGGTGGTGCGGTGCGCAAGGACAGTCATGGCGGCCGTTATCCCTTCACGGCGCCGGCGGTCATGCCGCCGACGGCCTTGCGCTGGAGGAAGATGAAGATGAGCAGGACCGGGACCGCGAAGAGCGAGGACGCGGCCATGGTGGCGCCCCAGTCGTTGCCGAAGGCCGACATGAACTCGGTCAGCCACAGCGGCAGGGTCTGCGCGCTCTTGTCCTTGTTGAGGATCAGGACCATGGCGAACTCGTTCCAGGCCGTGATGAAGCCGAAGAGCGAGGTGGACATCAGGCCGGGGGCCAGCAGCGGGAAGATCACCTTGCGGAAGGCCTGGCCGCGGGTGCAGCCGTCGATCTGGGCCGCCTCCTCCAGGGTCACCGGGACGGCGGCGATGAAGCCGCGCAGGGTCCAGATGGTGAAGGGGAGGATCATCACGAAGTAGATCGCGGTGAGGAGCGGGAGGCTGTTCAGCATCTCTCCGTCGCGGGCGATCATGTACATCGCGATGACCATGACCTCCCAGGGGGCCATCTGGGCCATCATCACGGTGAGGACGAGGCCCTTGCGGCCCTTGAACCTCATGCGGGCGATGGCGAAGCTCGCGGCGAGGGCGACGAGCAGGGCCAGCGCGACGGCGCCGACGGTGACCAGGACGCTGTTGGTGACGTACGTCCAGAAGTTGGAGACCCCGGTGGCCTTGGTGAAGTTGTCGAGCGTCGGGGTGAAGACGAAGACCGGGTCCTTCGTGAGCATCTGGCTCGACGGCTTGAGGGCCGAGGAGAACATCCAGTACACGGGGAAGACGAAGACCAGGGCGAGGAGGAGCGCGCCGAGGTTCTTGACGACGGCTGCGGGTCGGACCGGCCGGCGCTTGCGGAGCTGCTGCGCGGGCTTCGGCGCGGTGGTGGTGGTGCTCACTGCTCCTCCTCCTGCTTCAGGATCAGGCGGAAGTAGAAGGACATGACGACCACGAGGATCAGGATCGTCAGGACGGAGATCGCGGCGGCGAGGCCGTAGTGGGCCTGGCTCTGGCCCTCGACGTAGGCGAAGACCGGGAGGATCTCGGAGGCGCGGTCAGGGCCGCCCTTGTTCATCGCGTAGACCTGGGTGAAGGCCTTGAAGACCCAGATCACCTCGAGGAACGTGGTGATGAGGAAGAACGGCTTGAGGTTCGGGAAGACGATCTTCCAGAAGGTCTGCCAGCCGTTGGCGCCGTCCATCCGGGCGGCCTCGTACAGCTCGGCGCCGACCGTGGTCAGTCCGGCGTACATGTTGAGGGCGACGAAGGGGATGGAGCCCCAGACCACCAGGACGGTGACGATCGTCAGGGTCGAGAGGCCCGTCTGCATCCAGTTGTGCTGCTCGTACCCGGCGAAACCGGCGGTGCGCATCACCCAGTTCATGACGCCGAACTGCTCGTCGAACAGCCACTTGAAGACCTGCACGGAGGCGACGATCGGCATGGCCCAGGCCATCACCAGCGCCATCGACAGGACCAGCCGCATCTTCTTGCCGAGCCGGTTCAGCAGGATGCCGATGAGGCTGCCGAGCACCATGATCAGTGCGACGTTGGCCGCGGTGAAGGCGAAGCTGCGGACGACCACGGTCCAGAAGTCCGCGTCACCGATCAGCTCGGTGTAGTTGGAGAACCCCGCGAAGGGGTACTTCCGCTGGATGAACTCGATCTTGTTGATGTCCTGGAAGGACAGGATCACGTTCTTGATCAGCGGGTACAGCAGCAGTGTCGCGAGGGCGAGCACCGCCGGCGCGACCAGCAGGTAGGGCAGCCACCCCGAGGGGAGCGACTTTCTGCCCCCGCGAGGAGACGTGGGACCGGGACCGGTCGGTGACGCGGACGCGGACTTCTCGGGCCGTCCGGCGGACTTCTGTGGTGCGTCCTGTGGAGCGGCGGTCATCGCTCCCTGGGAGTGCACGGTCATGGCGTGGCTTCCTCGCGGTTGACTGTGGAGTCAAATGCGCGACCGGGGGCACGGCAGGCGGCGTGGCGCCTGCCGTGCCCCCCGGTGCGATCACACTGCTGGGTGGTGCGGGAACTGCGGGGTGGGACTACTTGTTGATGCGGCTCGCGATTTCCTTGTCCGCGTCCGCGCCCGCCTTGGCGGCGTCCTCACCGTTCAGGACCTTGGTCATGAACTCCTTGATGGGGTTCGGCTCGGTCTCGACGTTCGCCCAGCCCGCGGTGACCGGAGTGATTTTGCCGTTGACGCCGGCCTTGCCCATGGCCTCGGCGAAGGAGCCGGCGGCCGGGGTGAAGTTCGCGCCGGCCTGGTTCGGCAGCAGGGCGCCCTTGGTCTCGGCGGCGTACTTGGTCATCTGGTCCTTGCCTGCGGCGAGGGCCAGCCACTCCTTGGCGAGCTCCTTGTTCTTGGAGCGCTCGGCGACCGCGAGGTTCGAGCCGCCGAGGAAGACGGTGCTGGTCTTGTCCGCGGTCTTGCCCGGGATCGGGAAGTAGCCGAAGTCGGCCTCCTTGCCCGCGTCCTTCAGGGCCTTCTCGGCACCGCCGGCCTCCCAGCCGAGACCGATCCAGGAGGCGACGCCGCCCTTGGGAACGATGTCGGTGGACTGCTGGGGGTTGGCCTCGTCCTTGTCCTTGGGGGCGGTGGAGAAGGACTGGAGCTTCTTGTAGAACTCCACGGCGGAAGCGGCCTGCGGGGTGCCCAGTCCGCCCTTCCACTTGGCGCCGTCCTTGACGGCGAGGTCGCCGCCCTCGTCCCAGATGAAGCCCGCGAGGACGTACCAGCTCTGGCCGGGCAGGTAGATCGGCTGCGAGGCCGGGTCGGCCGCCTTCAGCTTCTCCAGACCGGCGATCCACTCGTCGCGGGTCTTCGGCGGGGTGACGCCGGCCTTCTCGTACGCCTTCTTGTCGTAGATGACGACGCGGTTGGCGGCGTACCACGGAGCGGAGTAGAGCTTGCCGTCGATCTCGGCCGAGGCGAGCATGCTCTTCTGCCAGGCGTCGGCGCCGAGCGCGGCCTTGTCCTTCGTCAGGTCGGCGAGCCCGCCGGTGACCGCGTAGCCGGCGGTCTGCGTGTTGCCGAGCTCCAGGACGTCCGGCGGGTTGTTCTCGGAGAGGGCCGTGGTGACCTTCTCCTGGATGCCGGTCCACTTCTGCTCTTCGACCTTGACCGTGACACCGGGGTGCTTGGCCGAGAACTCCTTGTTGACCTCGTCGATCCAGGCCTTGGGAGCGGAGCCGTCCATCACCCAGACGGTGATCTCCTTGGCGCCACCCGCGTCGGTCTTCGCCTTGTCGTCGCTGCCGTTGCCGCACGCCGCGACCCCGACCATCATGCCCGCGACACTGACCGCCGCGATGAGCTTGCGCTTCACGCCACCCTCCTCAGGGATGCCTGCCTGCACTTCCCTCGCCCGCCGCGGTGACATACGCGAAGTACTGCCGTGGGGCCGGGATCTGATCCATATTGGTTTAGACCAGTAGCTGGAGCTTGGCCTAGACCTTTAGGGGTGTCAAGGGTCTAATGAGCGGGTGCCCGGTCCGTTATCGGACCGACACCTGGGGAGAGAGAAGGCCTGTCCCCCCACTCGTGTCACGATGTGACCGCACATATCGGAGGAGCCGGTGACGGCAGCGAAACTGGAGTCGGGAAGGCGGGCGGCGATGGCCACCGAAGGGGCGACCACGGAGCCGGACGGCGGGGCAGCCACCCGCACGGCCCGTGTTCCCAAGTACTACCGACTCAAGCGGCACTTGCTCGACATGACCGAGACGCTGCCGCCCGGCACCCCGGTGCCGCCGGAGCGCACGCTCGCGGCCGAATTCGACACCTCGCGGACCACCGTCCGGCAGGCCCTCCAGGAACTGGTCGTAGAGGGACGACTGGAGCGGATCCAGGGCAAAGGCACCTTCGTCGCCAAGCCCAAGGTCTCCCAGGCGCTGCAACTCACCTCGTACACCGAGGACATGCGGGCCCAGGGACTGGAACCGACCTCCCAGCTCCTCGACATCGGCTACGTGACGGCCGACGACACCCTCGCCGGCCTGCTCAAGATCACCACCGGCGGACGGGTGCTGCGCATCGAGCGCCTGCGCCTGGCCAGCGGCGAGCCGATGGCCATCGAGACCACGCACCTGTCGGCCAAGCGCTTCCCCGCACTGCGCCGTTCGCTCGCCAAGTACACCTCCCTCTACACGGCCCTCGCCGAGGTCTACCACGTCCACCTGGCCGAGGCCGAGGAGACGATCGAGACCTCGCTGGCCACCCCGCGCGAGGCCGGGCTGCTCGGCACGGACGTCGGCCTGCCGATGCTGATGCTGTCGCGGCACTCCCTGGACGCCGACGGGGAACCGGTTGAGTGGGTGCGGTCGGTGTACCGCGGCGACCGGTACAAGTTCGTCGCCCGGCTCAAGCGCCCCGCCGCCTGACGGCCCTCCCCGCCGTCC
>NZ_JARAYQ010000023.1:0-58882 GCF_033794505.1 Streptomyces sp. MB09-01
GCGCCGCGGGGACCGGGGGTACCGGACGACGCTGCGGCACCTGGAGCGGCTGCAGCAGGTGTTCCCGGTGAGCGCCGTTCAGGCGGAGCTGTCGGTGTGGTCGCCGGAGGCGGCGTGGCAGCTGCTGCCGTGGTGTGCGGCGCGCGGGGTGGGGTTCCTGGCGGCGATGCCGCTGGGCAGCGGGTTCCTCACCGGGACGCTCACCCCGGGTGAGGGCTTCGAGCCGCAGGACGTGCGGGCCCGGCACCCGCGGTTCACGGCGGAGGCGATGGCGTCGAACCAGGTGCTGGTGGCGGGGCTGCGGCGGGTGGCGCGCAGGCACGGGGCGGAGGTCACGGCGGCGCAGGTGGCCCTGGCGTGGGTGCTGGCGCAGGGGCCGCAGGTGGTGCCGGTGCCGGGGGCCGGCCGGGCGCGCTGGGCGGCGGAGAACGCGCGGGCGGCGGAGGTGCGGCTCTCGGCCGGGGACCTGGCCGAGATCGCGGCCCTGCCGGTCGAGGTGGGAGCCTGGGACTGACCGACAACCACTCGATCGAGTGTACGAGTGGTGGAACTTCGGGAACTGCCGGAGCTGTTGAGAGGGGTGAAGGGCACGATCGGAGGGACCGGAAGGGAGCAGGGCGATGCGATACGGAAGTTCTCCCGGGCAGGTGGGGTGCGAGGCGCCGGGCGTGCGGCGCAGGGGCGCGCTGGCGGCGGTGGCACTGGCGGGGTGCGGCGCCCTGCTGGCGGCGGGATGCTCGCCGGCCGGCGCCCCCGGGGCGGAGCGCGGGAGCTCTCCACCGGGCACGGCCCCGGCCGGCGCCGGATCGGCGGGGCCGTCGGGCAGTGCGTCCGCCACGCCGGAGGCCACCGGGCCGCCGGCGAAGGGCGCGGTGACGGTCACCGGCGAGGTCGCCAAGGGCCTGGAGTCGCCGTGGGGCGTGGCCGAGCTGCCGGGCGGGGACCTGCTGGTCGCTTCGCGGGACAAGGGGACGATCAGCAGGGTCGCGGTGGGCTCGGGCACGGTGACGCAGATCGGTGAGGTGCCGGGGGTGGCCCCGGGCGGCGAGGGCGGGCTGATGGGCCTCGCGCTGTCGCCCTCCTTCGCTTCGGACCGGCTGGTGTACGTGTACTTCACGACCGAGTCCGACAACCGCATCGCCCGGCTGCGGTACGACGAGCACAGAGCCGCCGGACAGCAACTGGGCGCACCGGACACCGTGTTCCGGGGCATTCCCAAGGGTTTCGTGCACAACGGCGGCCGGATCGCCTTCGGCCCGGACAAGATGCTCTACGCGGGGACGGGCGAGACCGGGGACAAGGGGCTCGCGCAGGACAAGAAGTCCTTGGGCGGCAAGATCCTGCGGATGACCCCGGACGGGGATCCGGTGCACGGCAACCCGGAGGCGGATTCGGTCGTCTACTCCTACGGGCACCGTAATGTGCAGGGCCTCGCCTGGGACAAGGACAAACGGCTGTGGGCGGCCGAGTTCGGCCAGAACACCTGGGACGAGCTGAATCTGATCGAGCCCGGCGCGAATTACGGCTGGCCCGAGGCCGAGGGGAAGGCTGCCAAGCCCGGCTTCCGGGATCCGGTGGCCGTGTGGAAGACCGACGAGGCCTCGCCGAGCGGGATCGCCTGGGCGGAGGGTTCGGTGTGGATGGCCGGGCTGAAGGGCAGCCGGCTGTGGCGCATACCGCTGGCCGGCACGGAGCCGGTGGCGGAGCCCGAGGCCTTCCTGGAGGGGCAGTACGGCCGGCTGCGGACGGTGGTGGCCCTCGGCGGGGACCGGTTGCTGCTGGTCACGAGCGAGACGGACGGCCGGGGGTCGCCGGAGGCGGGCGACGACAGGATCCTGACACTGACGGTGCGGTGACCAGCACGTCCCCGGAAGGGGACCACAGGGACGGTGGGCGCGGTGTTCAACATGATCGAAGAGCTGTTCAACCCGGGGCGCAAGCACACCAACGAGGAGAAGAAGCGGCTGGAGCTGTCCCGGACCGATGTCAATGACAACGATCCGGGACGGGGGCCGATAGACCTCGAATCCGGCAGCGTGCTCATACGCCTTGCCGAGCAGCCTCCGGACGGGAGCTGACCGGGACGGGCGGGGCGAAGAGCCGCAGCCGGTGGGCGAGGGCGGCCGCCTCGCCGCGGCCGGCGACGCCCAGCTTCGCCAGGATGTTCGAGACGTGCACGCTCGCCGTCTTCGGGGAGATGAAGAGCTCCTCGGCGATCTTGCGGTTGGTGCTGCCGGCCGCCACCAAGCGCAGTACGTCCCGTTCGCGGCTGGTCAGGCCGAGGGCCTCGGCCGGGCCGGTCTCGGGGGCGGGTGGAGCGGTGGGCGCGGCGGCGTCGGTCAGCGGGAGCCGGGCGCGCTGGGCCAGCAGGGCCAGGTCCTCGCGCAGCCGGCGTGAACCGATCCGCTCGGCGGTGGCGTAGGCCTCGCGCAGCAGTGCGGCCGCTGGCTCCCGTTCGCCGCCGGCGGCCAGCAGCGCCTCGGCGAGCCGGTGGCGGGCCCGGGCCAGGAGGTACGGGCGCTCCAGCGGGCGGACGGCCTCCTCGACGGCGGTCCAGTCGGCGGGGGTGTCCCGGGCCTCGGCCCGGAGCAGCTCGGCCCGGACGTACTCGGCGTAGGCGGTCCACAGCGGGACCGGGGTGGCGAGGGAGCGTGCGGCGGCGCGCAGCACGCCGACGGCGCAGTCCCGGCCGGCGTCGGCCGCCGGGAGGCCGCGGGCGTCCGCCTCGGCGGAGGCGGCGGCGAGCAGCAGCGGCCAGGCGTAGCGGTGCTGGCCGAGCGGGAAGCCGTACGCGATGGCGGCGGCCGTCTCGGCGCGCACGTCGGCGATCCGGCCCTCCCCCGCGGCGAGCCCGATCGCGAGGCGGTAGAGCGGGATCCGGTGCTGGGGCTGGACGTCGTGGGTGCCGAAGTGGGCGTGGGCGGCGGCGAGCTGGTGCGCCGCCTCGGTCAACTCGCCACGGGCCAGGGCCAGGTAGGCCAGCCGCGCGGAGCCGGAGCCGCGCGGAGCCGCGCTCTGGCCGACGAGCAGGGTACGCCGGGCCGCCTCGGCGGCCTCGTCCCAGCGGCCGAGGCTGTAGAGGCTCTCGGCCATGTTTCCGCAGACCCAGGCCTCGCTGTCCAACAGCCTGTACTTCCTGACCAGTTCGACCCCTTGTTCGCCCAGTTCCACGGCTTCGCGGGACCGGCCCGTGCTTTCCAACTGAGAGGTGAGATTGACATGCGCGCGCCCTGCCAGCTTGGCGAGACCGAGCTTCGTGGCCCGTTCCTTGACCGCGTGCAGCTCGGCGAGTCCGGCCGAGCCGTCGCCGGAGTCGGTGAGCAGGCAGCCGACCGTGATCCGGGCGTTGAGCTCGGTGTCCTCGGCGCCGAGCATGCGCGCGTACTCGACGGCGCGTTCGGCGGCGGCGAGGTTGTCGGGGCCCGGCTGGTGGAGCATGCCCCAGGTCGCGGCCCGGACCAGGACCTCGGCGTGCACCTGCGACGGGGGCAGCCCCCGGACGAGGTCCTGCGCCTTGGCTATCTCCTCCCAGCCGTCGCCGCGGCCGAGGCTGGCGACCAGCCGGGAGCGCTCGGTCCAGAACCACGCGGCCCGCAGCGAGTCGCGCTCCTCCTCCAGCAGGCGCAGCGCCGTCTTCGTGATCTTCAGGGCGCGTTCGCGCTCTCCGCCGTAGCGTGCCGCGACGGTGGCCTCGGCCAGCAGGTCGATCCGCTGGAGCGGGGTGGCGGCCGAGTCGCCGCAGCCGCACGGCGGGTACACCTCGGTGTAGTCCGCCGGGCGGAGCGCCTCCCGGACCTCCTCCGGGGCGCTTTCCCACAGGTCCATGGCCCGCTCCAGCAGGCGCAGCTGTCCGGAGTAGGCGTGCCGGCGGCGGGCAGCCACGGAAGCGGCCAGTACGGCGGGCAGTGCCTTCGCGGGGTCGTTCGCCTGGTACCAGTAGCTGGCCAGCCGGATGACCCGCTCGCCGGAGCGGATCAGCGAATCGTCGGCCTCCATGGCCTCGGCGTAGCGGCGGTTGACCCGGGCCCGCTCGCCGGGCAGCAGGTCGTCGCTGACGGCCTCGCGGACCAGCGAGTGCCGGAAGCGGTAGCCGTCGCCGTCGGGGGTGGCGAGCAGGATGTTGGCCCCGACCGCGGCCCTCAGCGCTTCGATCAGCTCGTCCTCGGTGAGCCCGGCGACGGCGCGCAGCAGCGGGTACTCCACGGTGGAGCCGCCCTCGGCGACGATCCGCACCAGGCGCTGGGTCTCGTCGGGCAGGACCTCGACGCGGACGAGGAGCAGGTCGCGCAGGGATTCGGTGAGTCCGGTGACGCAGCCGCTCTCCCGGGAGGCGACGAGTTCCTCGACGAAGAAGGCGTTGCCGTCGGACCGGTCGAAGACGGAGTCGACGAAGTCCTCGTCGGGCTGCGCGGCGAGGATGCCGGCGAGCTGGCGGCGCACCTCAGCCCGGTTGAAACGGGCCAGTTCGATGCGGTGGACGGTGCGGAGCCGGTCGAGTTCGGCGAGGAGGGGGCGCAGCGGGTGGCGGCGGTGGACGTCGTCCGCGCGGTAGGTGGCGACGATGACGAGCCGGCCGCTGCCGAGGGTGCGGAAGAGGTAGGAGAGCAGGTGCCGGGTGGAGGTGTCCGCCCAGTGCAGGTCCTCCAGGACGAGGACGACGGTGCGGTCGGCGGCGAGCCGCTCCAGCATCCGGGCCGTCAGTTCGAAGAGCCGGGCGGTGCTCTCCTCGTCGTGCGGGCCGCGCGGGGTGTCGCCGAGTTCGGGGAGGATCCGGGCGAGTTCGTCCTCCTGGCCTGCGGTGGCGGCGGCCAGTTCCTCGGGGAGCATGCGGTGCAGGGCGCGCAGGGCGGTCGAGAAGGGGGCGAAGGGAAGCCCCTCCGCCCCGATCTCCACACAGCCTCCGACGGCGACGACGGCGCCGCGGCGTTCTGCCGCGCAGATGAACTCCTCGGTGAGGCGGGTCTTCCCGACCCCGGCCTCACCGCCGATGAGCATCGCCTGCGGCTCCTGGCCGGCGGCGCGGGTCAGGGCGCCGGTGAGTACGGCCAGTTCGTCGGCTCGGCCGACGAACACCGGGCTGACAGATCTGGTCTCCACGTCGCCGAGCATCGCACAGCCGTCCGGGCCGGCGGCACTCGATATCGGTGCGCTTCTCATCACGCATCGGTTCACACGGGGCGGGGTGCGTGGCCCGCGGTGCGGGCGAGGCGGCTCCGGAGTGCTCTCACCGACCCTCGCGGTTCAAGGCTTCGCAAGGAGGCGCGGCGCGCCTTCCCGGCGTCCCGGACCGTGCGGTACGCGGCGGCCTCGCGCAGGAGGTCTGCGGTGCGGGCGCCGGCGGCGATCTCGTACTCGAACATCTCGTACTCCCTGGTGGCGTTTCTCGGGCACCTCGTTCGGTGTGATCCAAGATTCGCGTCCCAGGGGGTACCGGCACATCGGTCGCATGCCGCATCTGCCGGGGGCAGGGGGCCTTAGTCCGGGCGCGGAGCTGCCCGGACCGGGCCGAGTTCGCCTAAGGCAGTGCCTAGCCCGCCGCCTTCGGGATGGCGAGGAGGAGGTCGAAGTACATGAGGACGAAGAGGAGTACGCCGAGGGCGCCCAGTCCGATGCCCGCCCAGGAGACGGACCGCACCCAGGCGGGGAGGATGCGCTCGGGGGTGCTGAAGGCGGGGAGGGCCAGCACGAAGGTGGCGATGATCAGGGCGAGGGCGGAGAAGACGCCGTTCACCATCGCGGTGGTGTGCCACGGGTCGACGAACTGCGCGGCGATCTGCGCGTTGGCGTCGGCGGCCTGGCTCAGCTCGAGCCGGGCGGCGATGCTCGCGCGCTCGGACACGATGCCGGCGACCCAGCTGCCGCTGAGGGCGACGACGCCGAGCCCCGCGGCGACGATCGCGAAGGCCGCGGAACCGACGTGGCTCGGCTGCCCGGCCTCGTCCTCGTCCCCCTCGTCGGCGAAGGTCTCGTCCTCCGGGGCCGCGTCGGTGGGTACGGAGTCGGCTTCTGCCCCGGCGGGCTGGGTGACCTCGGTCTTGGCGAGGTCGACCGGGGCGGCGTCCGCCTCGGTGGCGTTCGCGGCGGGGGTCTTCGTGGTGTCCATGCGGGGCACCGTAGGCGCCCTGTCTGAGAGTTTTCTGAGAATCCGCAGGTTGTGGCCACTGCGGGCCCCGCGGTCTGCGGGGCCCGGGCCGGCGCCCGGTCGATCCGAGCTAGGCCGGTGGGGCCGCGGCCCACTCGTGGGCGAGGAGCGACCAGACCTCGGTGTCCTGGCGGACGCCGCGGTGCAGGTAGTTCTGCCGCATGACGCCCTCGCGGGTCATGCCGAGGCGCTCGGCCACGGCGAGGCTCTTCTTGTTGCCGGTGGCGGCGTGCCACTCGACGCGGTGCATGCCGCGCTCGCCGAAGGCGTAGTCGATGAGCACCTGGCAGGCCTTGGTCACCAGGCCCCGGCCGGCTGCGGCGGGCTCCAGCCAGCAGCCGATCTCACAGTTGCCGCCGTCCGCGTCGAAGGCCGGGAAGAGGACCCCGCCCACGAGGGTGCCGTCGAGCCGGATGCCGAAGAACCGGGCGCCGTCCTCCCCCGCCTTCACCGCGTACTTGGCCAGGAAGGCCCTGGCGGAGTCGAGGTCGGGCGACCGGTCCGGGAAGCCGACGTACTGGCCGATGAACTCGCGTCCGCGTTCGATGTGGGCGAAGAACTCCTCGGCGTGCCGGGCCTCCAGCGGGAACAGCTGGGCGTCGTCGGCGAGGTCTATCGAGAACATGCTCGCTCTTCCTTGGGTCTCGGGCGGCGGGTGGCCGGATCACCTGGAGGTGGTGGCGGGCTCGGCGCCGTCCTCGCTCGTGGCGGGGACCGCGAAGGTCCGCTGTGCCGGAAGTTTCGCACGCGTGCGGCATTCGGGGGGCTCGATGCTGATCTTGGGCAGCCGCCGGTCGAGCCAGGCGGGCAGCCACCAGTTGGCGCCGCCGAGCATGTGCATGAGGGCCGGGACGAGGAGGGTGCGCAGCACGAAGGCGTCGAGGGCCACGGCCGCGGCGAGCGCGATGCCGAACATCGCGATGATCCGGTCGCCGCTGAGGACGAAGGCGAGGAAGACCGAGATCATGATCACGGCCGCCGAGTTGATGACCCGGCTGGTCTCGGCGAGGCCCACGCGCACGGCCCGCCGGTTGTCGCCGGTGTCCAGCCACTCCTCGTACATCCGGCTGACGAGGAAGACCTGGTAGTCCATCGACAGTCCGAAGAGGACGGACACCATGATCACGGGGAGGAAGGGTTCGATGGGGCCGGCGCTGCCCAGGCCCAGCAGCTCGCTCCCCCAGCCCCACTGGAAGATCGCGACCACGATGCCGAAGGAGGAGGCGACGGCGGCGACGTTCATGACCGCCGCCTTCACCGGGATGCCGATGGAGCGGAAGGCCAGCAGCAGGAGCACGCAGCCGAGGGCGACGACCACGCCGACGAAGAGCGGCAGCTTGCCGATGATGACCTCGGCGAAGTCGTCGTAGGCCGCCGTCACGCCTCCGACGTGGACCTCCATGGAGTTGCCGTGTCCGGCGCGCGGGATGACGTCCTGGCGGAGGGTGTCGACGAGGTCGCTCGTGGCCCGGGACTGGGGGGCGGAGTCCGGTACGACGGTCAGGGCGGCGGTGTCCCCGCTGCGGTTGAGCACGGCGGGGCCGGTGGCGGCGACGCCCTTCGTCGTACGGAGTGCCTCTGCCAGGTGCTCGACGGCGATCCGGTCGCCGGCGCCGTCCAGGCGGGCGACGACGGTGAGCGGGCCGTTCGTGCCGGGACCGAACCCGTCCGCCAAGAGGTCGTAGGCCTTGCGGGTGGTGGAGGTGGCCGGGTTGTTGCCCTGGTCGGAGGTGCCCAGGTGGAGGGAGAAGGTGGGCAGGGCCAGCACCAGCATGACCGCGGTGGCGAGGAGGCCGAGCAGCTTGGGGTGGCGTTCCACGAAGACGGACCAGCGTGCGGCGAAGCCGGACGTCTGCTCGGGCCGCGGGCCCTCGGCGGCGAGTCTGCGGCGCTCGCGGCCCGAGAGGGCGCGCGTGCCGATGTACGAGAGGAGGGCGGGCAGCAGGGTGACCGAGGCGGCGACCGTCAGGACGACCGTCACGGAGGCCGCTATCGCGACGCCGTTGAGGAAGTTCAGCCTCAGCACGAGCATGCCGAGCAGGGCGATGCAGACGGTGGCACCGGCGAAGACGACGGCCCGGCCGGTGGTGGCGACGGCGTTCTCGGCCGCCTCCTCGACGGGGAGGCCGCGTGCGAGCCCCTTGCGGTGCCGGGTGACGATGAAGAGGGCGTAGTCGATGCCGACGCCGAGGCCGATAAGGGTGCCGAGCATCGGCGCGAAGTCGGCGACGGGCATCGCGTGCCCGAGGAGGGTGATGCCGAAATAGGCGGTGCCCACGCTGACCAGGGCGGTCGCGATGGGCAGCAGGCTCGCGGCGAGCGAGCCGAAGGCAAAAAAGAGGACCAGGGCCGCGACGGCCACGCCGATGACCTCGGCGAGGTGTGCCGTGGGGGCCTCGGTGAGCTGGATGGCGCGGCCGCCCAGTTCGACCTGCAGGCCGCCGGCCTCGGTGGCGGGGTTCTTCGCCGCGTCGACGACGGCTCTGGCCTGGGCCTTGGGTACGGAGTCCGCCTGCTGGTCGAAGGTCACCACGGCATAGGCGGTGCGCCCGTCGGGGCTGATCCGTGCGGCGCTCTCGGGGCCCGGGCCGTAGGGTCCGGCGACGGATCCGACGCCCGGGAGCGCGGCGACGGCGTCGAGTGCCCGGGTCATGCGCTGCTCGATGTCCGGGGTGCGCGCGCTCTGATGGTCCGGGGCCCGCCACACGATGGTGTCGGTGTCGCCGCCCTGGCCGCGGAAGCCCTCGCGCAGGAGGTCGTTCGCCCTCCCCGATTCAGTGCCGGGGACCTCGTAGTCGTTGGAGAACGCCGATCCGGCGGTGCCCGCGGCCGCAGCGGTGCCGCCGAGCGCGAGCAGCCAGATCAGGACGGTGAGGAGACGGTGGCGCATGCACCAGCGTGCGATTACTGCCAACGGACGTGCTCCCTGATGGTTCGGGTCTTCACCGGGAGGCGGCCCGTCGCAAAGAACGCATGAACTCGTGCAGACGCGGCCGAGTGCCCGGGGGATCGCCCCGGAGATTCGGCCCAGACGGTCTACACCTACACGATCTCAGCGTTTCGTGATCGTTGGCCCCTTTCGTGTGCATCGTCACAGGGAGCCGGGGAAGGCGCGCGACCTCCGTCACGGGGACCGCCTAGTGGGCGGCCGCCAGGTCGTCGGGCTCGTCCACTCGGTAGCCGGGGATCGACGGCCAGCGGACGGTGAGGACCACCGCGTCCTCCTCCGCGTACCAGGAGTGGTCGACGCCGCGGCCCCAGAGCACGTAGTCCCCCTGCTCGGCGAGGACGACGGTCCGTCCCGGGAACTCCAGCCGGAACCGTCCGCTGATCAGCACCAGCAGTGCGGTGCGCTTCTCGGCGGTCGCCCACCGCTCCCGTTCGTCGCCCTTCGGGTGGACACCCCATTTGATCTCCACGTCCTCGCTGTGACGGGGATCGGCGGGGTCCTTGAAGTGGCCCAGGAGCCAGCCGCGGTCGGCGGCGGCATCGGGGGTGGCCTTGCCGGTGTAGATGGTGGAGTCGTCGTTCACGGGGTGAGGCTAATGCAGTTGTGCCGGGTGGTCGGACCCTGGTGAGCTGGGAGTGATGACGATGGATCGCGATGAACTTCTAAAGGTGCGCGCCCGCTACGACGCCGAGGTGCGCGAGGGGGCGCAGCCGGACAGCGCGCAGGCCCGGGTGGAGCGGGCGGGCCGGGTCGTACGGCAGAGCGCGCCCGGGCTCGGGTGGAACGGCGTTCTCTGGTCGGACCTCGACGAGGAGAACGCGGATGCGGAGATCGCCGCGCAGGTGGCGTTCTTCGCGGAACGCGGATGTCCCGAGTTCGAGTGGAAGCTCTACGACCACGACGGGCCGGCGGATCTCGGGGAACGGCTGCGGGCGGCGGGCTTCGTACCGGAGCCGCCGGAGACCCTGATGGTGGGACGGGCGGCCGAACTGGCGCAGCTGCCGGTGGAGCCGCCGGAGGGGATCACGCTGCGGGTGGTGACGGACGAGGCCGGGGTCGACCTGATGATGGAGGTCCACGCGGGTGCCTTCGGGACCGAGCGGCCGCGGATCCGGGAGCACCTGCTCGACCAGGTGCGGAACGAGCCGGAGTGCATCGCCGCGGTGCTGGCGATGGCCGGCGACACCCCGGTGAGCGCGGCCCGGATGGAGATGCGGCCGGGAACGGCCTTCGCGGGCCTCTGGGGCGGCGGCACGCTCGCGCAGTGGCGCGGCCGCGGCATCTACCGCCTGCTGGTGGCCCACCGCGCCCGCCTGGCGGCGGAGCGCGGCATCCCGTACCTCCAGGTGGACGCGTCGGACGACAGCCGGCCGATCCTGGAACGGCTGGGGTTCGGGGCCCTGGGCGTGACGGTGCCGTACCTGTGGACGGCCGCCGGCACCGCCTGACCCCCCACGGGGACGGCCGCCGGCACCGCCTGACCTCTGTGCCCCCGCCCGCGTGCGGGACTCATGTGGTCCGCTTTCCCCACGGGCTTCCCCGGCCCGGGGCCAACGGGCAGGATCGCCCGCATGGAACGCATCAGCCCCGCCCCTGACCGGCAACGAGCGCGAAACCCTCCGAGCCTTCCTCGACTACCACCGGGCCACCCTCGCCTGGAAGTGCGAGGGCCTCACCGACGAGCAGTTGCGCCAGAGCTCGATGCCCCCGTCCACGCTGTCCCTGCTGGGCCTGGTCCGGCACATGGCCGAGGTCGAGCGGCACTGGTTCCGTCGCGTCCTGGGCGGCGAGGACCTCCCGCACCTGTGGTCGGACACCCACGACTTCCAGGCCGCCTACGACGCCTCCGGCTCCAGCCGTACCGAGGCCTTCACCGCCTGGCGGGACGAGGTCGCGCACGCCCGCCGGATCGAGTCGGCCGCCGAGTCCCTGGACGTGAAGGCGTACGTGCCGAGCTGGCGGGAGGAGGCTTCGCTGCGCCTGGTCATGCTGCACCTCATCCATGAGTACGCCCGCCACAACGGCCACGCCGACTTCCTCCGCGAGGCGATCGACGGCACCACGGGCGCCTAGGGCACCAGGGCACTTAGGGCGCGTGCCGGCGCGCGGCCCCGGTGCCGTGTCTCAGCCGCCCGCGCCCGGCCGCCAGTAGCCGAGCCCGTTCACCCGGTACTTCGGCAGCGCGAGTTCCTTGCGCAGGTACGCCGTCAGGCCGCGCGTCGTCGCCGTGTCGCAGGCCAGCCAGACGTACGCGGACTCCGGGTCCCCGAGCAGCTCCGGCAGTTCGGCCCGGACCCGGTCGGTCAGCGCCGCTCCGCCCCGCGGCACGCGGCGGATGTCGCGCAGGCCCGCGTCCCCCCGTACCGGCAGTTCCGCGTCCGAGGTGTGCTGCGTCTCGAACCAGAGGGTCGCCGGCGTCTGCGGATAGGCGTCGAGCAGCGAGTTGATCGCCGGGAGGGAGGCCGGGTCGCCTATGACCAGCAGGCGCTCGGGGGACGGGACCGGGCCGGCGAATCCCGTGCCCTGGACGGTGGCCTCGATGGTGTCACCCGGCTCGGCGCCGCGCGCCCAGGCGCTGGCGACCCCGTCGTGCAGGGCGAACTCGAAGCAGAACGTGCCCGCTTCGGGATCCGGGTCGACCAGCGTGTAGGCCCGCTGGTGCGGACGGCCCGCGCCCTCGAACCAGACCCGCACCCACATCGTCGGATGCAGCGACTCGCCGGCGGCCGCCAGCAGGCCGCCGTCGGTGAAGTACACCCGGCGGTAGTGCTCCGTGACGTCTTCCGCCCCCGTGACCGTGAACGTGAAGTCCTTGCCCCGCATGAGCTTCAGGACCACGCCCTCCCAGCCCTTGCCGACCGCCATGTCCAGCCCCTCCCCTGTACGCGTCTATAGTTAGGGCAGCCTAACCTAATGCACCCTGGGAAGAGTGTGAGCAGCGTGAGCAGTGTGAGCAGCGAGAACGACTCGGAGACCTCCGAATCGTACGAGGTCTTCCGCGACCCCTGGGGCATACCCCACCTCCGCGCATCCGACGAGCTCCGGCTCGCCCACGCCCAGGGCCGTGTCACGGCCTTCGACCGCGCGTGGCAGCTGGAGGTCGAACGGCACCGCGCCCAGGGCTCCAGCGCCTCCTTCCTCGGCGCGGACTCCGTCGGCTGGGACCGCTTCGCCCGCCAGTGCCGGCTCGCCGACACCGCCCGCCTCTGCTACGAGGCGCTGGAAGCCGATGATCCCGCCACCGCCGCCTGGGTCCGCGCGTACGTGGACGGCGTCAACGACGGGCTCGCCGCCGGAGCCGCCCGCGACGAGCGCTTCGCCCGCACCGGCCTCACCCCCGCCCCTTGGGAGCCGTGGGTGCCGCTCGCCATCTGGATCGCCACGCACATCCTGTTCGCCGGCTTCGCCACCAAGCTGTGGCGCGAACGCGTGGCCCGCGCCCTCGGCGACGAGGCGGTCACCCTCTTCGCCACCGACGGCCCCGGCACCGCCGGCAGCAACGGCTGGCTGGTGCCGGGCGACCGCACCACCACCGGTTCGGCGATCATCGCGGGCGACCCGCACCGGTTCATCGAGGACCCGGGCGTCTACCAGCAGATACGTCTCTCCTGCCCGGACTACGACGTCCTCGGCCTGGCCGTCCCCGGCGTCCCCGGCCTCGCCCACTTCGGCCACACCGGCACCGCCGCCTGGGCCATCACCAACGCGATGGCCGACTACCAGGACCTGTACGTCGAGCAGTTGCGCCGCGGCGCCGGATCCGCCGTCGAGGCACTCGGCCCGGACGGCGCGTGGGAGCCCGTCGCCCGCCACACCGAGACCATCACCGTGGCCGGCGGCGAGGACGTCGAGGTGGAGATCCTGGAGACCGCCCGCGGTCCCGTGATCATCCACGCGGACGGGGACACCGGGGCCGACGCGCACGCCGAAGGCAGCACGCAGACCCTCTCCCTCCGCTACCCGCCCCGGGTCCGCCGGGACCTCGGCTTCGCCGCCCTCCCCGCCCTCCTGCGCGCCCGCACGGTCGCCGACATCGACCGCGCCCTCGACGGCTGGGCCGAGCCGGTCAACGTCGTGCACGCCGCCGACACCGAGGGCGGGCTGCTGCACCGCGTCGCGGGCGCCGTGCCGCTGCGCCACCGCACCAACCGGTTGCGCCCCGTGCCCGCCTGGGAGCCCGGGCACGCCTGGCAGGGCTGGGCCGCGACCCCCGCCGAGCCCGTTCAGGGCTTCGCCGTGATGGCCAACGCGCGCGGGATCGCCTCCCCGCTCGGCGTGGAGTTCGCGCCCCCGCACCGCGCCGACCGCATCCGCGAGCTGCTCAGCGGCTCCGCGGACTGGTCCCCGAAGGCGATGGCCGACGTACACCGGGACACGCACCTGGCCTCGGCCGCGCCCCTGCTCGCCCTGCTGCCCGGCTTCGAGGACCTGACCCCGGCGGCGCAGGCCCTGCGCGAGCGGCTGCTGGCCTGGGACCGGCACATGGCGGCCGACAGCACCGACGCCACCGTCTTCTCGGCCTTCCGGACCGCGACCGTACGCCGGTTCGCCGCCGACCCCGTCTTCGCGGAGCTGTGGGGGGCGCCGACCGGCCCGGACGTGTTCCACCCCTGGCTGTACCTGGTCCCCCGCATCGGCTACGCCCTCGAAGGCCTGCTCACCACCTCCCTCGTCCCCGGCCTCGACCGGGCGGCGCACGTCCGTGCCGCCCTGGAGGAGACGGCCGCCGCCGGCGCCCCCGACGCCCCCTGGTCGCAGGTGCACCGCCTCACCCCCTGGCAGGCGCTGCCCGACCAGGAGGCCACGGACTGGCCCGGGCTCGGCGGCGACCACGACTGCGTGAACGCCACCTCCTCCGTCCCGGGCTTCACCGACCGCACCGCCCGCGCATCGGCGGCCCGTTACGTCTGGGACCTCGCCCGCCGCGAGGACAGCCTCTGGGCCGTCCCGCTCGGTGCGGACGGCGTCACCGGCTCACCCCACCACCGCGATCAGCTCCCGCTGTGGGCTGACTGCGCACTCGTCCCCGTCGTCACCGACTGGACCCGGCTCACCAAGGAATCGATATGACCTCCCCCGTCTCCGTCAGACAGCCCGTTCACACCGAGCACGTCGAGGGCTTCGGCACCGTCGTCTTCACCCCCGTCGACCCGGCCGCCGACTCCGCCCTGATCCACAGCTGGGTCACGCAGGAGCGGGCCCGCTTCTGGGGCATGGGCGAGGCCAGCCGCGAGCTGGTCCAGGAGATCTACGAGGACGTCGACCGGCGCACCACCCACCACGCGTTCATGGTCAGCCGTGACGGCGAGCGGGTCGCGCTCTTCCAGACGTACGACTGCGCCGAGGACCGGGTCAGCGAGTGCTACGAGGTCCAGCCCGGGGACGTCGGCGCGCACCTGCTGATCGGCCCGGCCGTCGGCGGGGTCCAGCACGGCTTCACCGCGGCCCTGATGACCGCGTTCATCTCGTTCGTGTTCGCCGACAGCGCCACCCGCCGCGTGGTCGTCGAACCGGACGCCCGCAACGTCAAGGCCATCGCCCTCATGGAGCGCACCGGGTTCACGCTGGGACCGGAGGTCGAACTCCCGGAGATCGACCTGCCCGAGGTCTACCTCCCCGCCAAGCAGGCCCGCCTGGCGTTCTTCACCGCCCCGGGTACCGCGTCAGGAACTCACTGACCAGAGCCGCCCATTCGGCCGGGCGCTCGGCGAACGGAAGGTGCCCTGTGGGCAGTTCCACGAGCCGTGCGCCCGGCAGCGCGTCGGCCAGTTCCCGCTGGGACGCCAGGGGTACGAGCCGGTCCCCGGTCGTCGCGATGACGAGGGCCGGTACGTCGATCCGGGCCAGCTCGGCCCGCAGGTCGGTCCCCTTGATCAGCGCGGCGTGGTCCCCGCCCCCGGGCTGCAGGGTCACCGCGGTCCCCCGTACGACCTCCTCCAGCTGCTCGGGGCTCAGCGCCTCCAGCTGCTCCGCGCTGAGCAGGAGCGGTACGAGGAACCGCGCGAGCAGCTCGTCCTCCGCGAGCCGGGCCAGCCCGGACCACAGCTCGCCGACGAGGCCGAAGGCGTGGTCGGCCCGCGCGAAGCTCGCGGTGAGCACGAGCGCCGTGACCCGCTCGGGGTGGCGCGCGGCGACCCGTACGGCGACATTGCCGCCGAGCGAGTAGCCGAGGAGGGCGAAGCGCTCCAGGCCCTCGGCGTCGGCGGCGGCGACCAACTGGTCGGCCAGCTCGTCGAGTTCGAGCGGTCCGGCGGCCTGCGGGGTGGCGCCGGCGCCCGGGTAGTCGACGGCGACGACGCTGTGCGCGGCGGCGAGGGCGTCCAGGAGCGGACCGAAGTTCGACTCCACCGAACCTCCGGCGCCGTGGGCGAGGAGGAGTCCCGGCCCGCCGCTCTCCTTGCGGACCGTGCGGGCGTATGCGGTGCCGGTGCCGGTGCTGGTGCTGGTGCTGGCGCTGGCGCTGGCGCTGGTGCTGGTGCTGGCGCTGGTGCTGGTGCTGGTGACGGACATGGCTGTACCCCCTGATTTCCGTAACGATCACTACAGAAAGAACGTTACCCGAACGCCTTAACGATCGCTACAGAAAGAGGGGCCCCAGCGGAGATCCCGATTCCCATTGACCCCGCACGCCTCGCCCCGGGAAGCTGATGCCCTCTCAAAGTGCGTTGAGGTGGGGGACATTGACCAGTCAGAACCTGCACATCGGACCGGACTCGGCGGCTGACCGGTACCGCCTGCTCCGGTCCATCGGGCGTGGCGGGGAGGCCGTGCTCTATCTCGCGGAGATCGAGCTCGCCGGCGGATCCGAGCCCGTGGTCGTCAAGGTGCTCGACTCCAAGACGACCATCACGCCCGACGTCTTCGACCGCATCAGCCAGAAGTGGAACGAGCAGGCCGAACTGCTGCGCTTCGTGCACCGGCCCGGCGTCGTGGGCGTACGTGAGCACTTCGAGGGGCCGCCGATCCACCGGCCCGGGGAGTCCTCGACCCTGACCGGGCGGGCGCTCGTCCTCGTGATGAACCACGTCGACGGCCTGGACCTGCGGGACTGGCGGGCCGAGCGGACGCTCGCCACCGCCGCCGAGCGGCGCGAGGTGATGCGCACCCTGGAGCAGCTGGCCGACGTCCTGGACTGGCTGCACTCGGGGAAGGCCACCCCGTCCGGGCGCCAGGTCATCCACGGCGACCTCTCCCCCGGCAACGTGATGGTCGACGCCCACGGGCAGGCCACGCTCGTGGACTTCGGCCTGAGCAAGCTGACCGCCGACCACCAGACGGCGGAGGTCTGGTTCACCCCGGGCTACGCGGCGCCCGAGGTCTTCGACGGCAAGCGGACGCCGGGCACGGACCGGTACGCCTTCGGGGCGATCGCCTACTTCCTGCTGAGCGGGCAGTCGCCGCCCGCCACCCCGGAGCAGCTGGCGCACGCACTGACGGCCCTGCCGCAGATCGCCGTGCTGGACGCCGAGCAGCGGGCGCGGATCGCGTCGATCTACGCGGCCGACCCGGGGAAGCGGCCGGTGAACCTGGCCGGCTGGATGAAGGACGTCCGCCACGCCGTGGTGTCCACGACCACCTCCACCTCGCAGCGGGCCGTCCAGAACACCCGGCCGCCGCGTCCGGCCGCTCCGCCGCCGCCGGTGGTCCCGCCGCAGCCCGCGACCCCGCCGCCGCTGGCTGCGCCGCCCGCGTACACCCCGACCGCGCAGGAGGCTCCGGCAGCAGCGCCCCCGGAGCCGGTCCCCGCGCCGGCCGTCGTGCCGCTCGGGGCCACCGCCCCGGAGACGGAGCCGGCCCCGGAGGCCGTCCCGGCGCCCGTGCCCGCCGGGTACGGGCCGACGTACAACCTGAGCCCGGCACCGGCGCCGGCCCCGCAGCCGGCGCGTCCCAAGAAGCGGCGGACCGGCCTGGTCCTGGGCTCGGTGGCCGCGGTCCTGGTGCTGGCCGCCCTCGCGGTGGCCGGCGTACAGCTCCTGAAGGACAAGGACCGGGAAACGGGACGGGCCTCGGGCGCGGACGGGCCGGCAGCCGCCGCCTCCAGCAGGCAGCCGTCCTCGGCGGACGCGACACCGACGCCGACGCCCGACAGCCCTTCGGCCACGGGTGACGCCCTCGTGGAGCCCACCGCCAGCGCGTCGAAGCCCGCCAACGGCACCGCGCCCGGCGTCAACGCGGCCGATCTGACCGTCATGAACCCCGTGAACGGACTGGGTGAGTTCGCGGTCGGGGCGGCGAAGATCAACACCAAGCAGTACGGCGCGGCGTTCATCGCCGACCTGGGCTGCAACGGCGACGCGATCGCGGAGTTCGACCTCAACCGCGAGTGGAAGTTCCTGGACTTCACGGCCGGGGTCGACGACGGCTCCACCAACGAGAAGGGGCGCGTCAGCATCTCGCTCGACGGCCAGCCGGCCGCCTTCTCCGAACTCGTCGCGCTCGGCAAGCCGATCACCAAGAGGGTGGAGGTGAACGGAGCCCTGCGGCTGCGCATCAAGGTGGACGCGGGCTGCGACACGGGCAAGGTGGTCATCGCCGCCCCGCAGCTGACGCGCTGACCCCGCGGCCGGATGCCGGCCGGGAAAAGAGGGCGGCCCCGCACCGGAGTCCGGTGCGGGGCCGCCCCCTTGTGGCCTGCGGGCTCTACTCGGAGACGCCCAGGCGCTCCAGGATGAGCTCCTTGACGCGCGCCGCGTCGGCCTGGCCGCGGGTGGTCTTCATGACCGCGCCGACCAGGGCCCCGACGGCGGCGATCTTGCCGCCACGGATCTTGTCCGCGATGGCCGCGTTGCCGGCGATGGCCTCGTCCACGGCCGCGCCGAGCGCGCCCTCGTCCGAGACGACCTTCAGGCCGCGCTTCTCGACGACCTCGTCCGGGGTGCCCTCGCCGGCGAGGACGCCTTCGAGGACCTTGCGGGCCAGCTTGTCGTTGAGCGAGCCGTCGGCGACCAGGGCCGCGACCCGGGCCACCTGGACCGGGGTGATCGGCAGCTCGTCGACCACGACGCCCTGCTCGTTGGCGTTGCGGGCCAGCTCGCCCATCCACCACTTGCGCGCGGCGGCCGAGTCGGCACCCGCCTCGATCGTGGCGACGATGGAGTCCACCGCGCCCGCGTTGAGGATGGACTGCATGTCGTGCTCGCTGACGCCCCACTCCTCGCGGAGCCGGTTGCGGCGCACGCGCGGCATCTCGGGCAGACCGCCGCGCAGCTCCTCGACCCATGCGCGGGCCGGGGCCACGGGCACCAGGTCGGGCTCCGGGAAGTACCGGTAGTCCTCGGCGTTGTCCTTGATGCGGCCGGCCGTGGTGGAGCCGTCCTCCTCGTGGAAGTGCCGGGTCTCCTGCACGATCGTGCCGCCGGAGGTCAGCACGGCCGCGTGGCGCTGGATCTCGAAGCGCGCGGCGCGCTCGACGGAGCGCAGCGAGTTGACGTTCTTGGTCTCGCTGCGGGTGCCGAACTCGGACTCGGGGGTCGGGCGCAGCGACAGGTTCACGTCGCAGCGCATCTGGCCCTTGTCCATGCGGGCCTCGGAGACGCCGAGCGCCTTGATGACCTCGCGCAGCTCGGCGACGTACGCCTTGGCGACCTCGGGGGCCCGCTCGCCCGCGCCCTCGATGGGCTTGGTGACGATCTCGATGAGCGGGATGCCGGCGCGGTTGTAGTCCAGCAGGGAGTGGGACGCGCCGTGGATGCGGCCGGTGGCGCCGCCGACGTGCAGCGACTTGCCGGTGTCCTCCTCCATGTGGGCGCGCTCGATCTCCACGCGGAAGATCTCGCCGTCCTCCAGCTGGACGTCCAGGTAGCCGTTGAAGGCGATGGGCTCGTCGTACTGGGAGGTCTGGAAGTTCTTCGGCATGTCCGGATAGAAGTAGTTCTTCCGGGCGAAGCGGCACCACTCGGCGATCTCGCAGTTCAGCGCGAGGCCGATCTTGATGGCGGACTCGATGCCGATCGCGTTGACGACCGGGAGCGAGCCGGGCAGGCCGAGGCAGGTCGGGCACGTCTGCGAGTTGGGCTCGGCGCCCAGCTCCGTGGAGCAGCCGCAGAACATCTTCGTCTTGGTGCCGAGCTCGACATGGACCTCGAGGCCCATGACGGGGTCGAACGAGGCGAGAGCGTCCTCGTACGACAGCAGTTCGGTGAAGGTCACGGTGAAACTTTCCCTCTCAGCCCAGCAGGACGTCGTCGTCGCCCAGGCGCTTCAGCTCGCGGTACAGGATCGCGAGGCCGGTGACGATGGCGGCGGCGGACACGGCGGCGTCGATCAGCCGCAGCACGTCGCCGTCGCTGCGGGCAAGCTTGGCCTGCTTGGCAACGCTCACGGCGCCGAACGCGGTGGTGGCCAGCGAGACGTAGACGCCGGTTTTCGACTTCTTGAAGTTCTTGGCCTTCTTTGCCATGGCACTCACAGCGACGGAGCCTCCTCGAGCAGCGGGTGACCCCAGCGTGCGACGAAGGCGGCCTCGACGGCGGCACCGACCTTGTAGAGCCGGTCGTCCTTCATCGCCGGGGCGATGATCTGCAGCCCGACCGGGAGACCGTCCTCCGGAGCCAGGCCGCAGGGGAGCGACATGGCGGAGTTGCCGGCCAGGTTGGTCGGGATGGTGCACAGGTCCGCGAGGTACATCGCCAGCGGGTCGTCGGTGCGCTCACCGATCGGGAAGGCGGTGGTCGGGGTCGTCGGGGAGACGATCACGTCGACCTGCTCGAAGGACTTCTCGAAGTCCTTCGAGATGAGGGTGCGGACCTTCTGGGCGGAGCCGTAGTACGCGTCGTAGTAGCCGGAGCTGAGCGCGTACGTGCCGAGGATGATGCGGCGCTTGACCTCGTCGCCGAAGCCGGCTTCGCGGGTCAGGGCGGTGACGTCCTCGGCGGACTTGGTGCCGTCGTCGCCGACGCGCAGGCCGTAGCGCATGGCGTCGAAGCGGGCCAGGTTCGAGGAGCACTCGGACGGCGCGATCAGGTAGTACGCGGCCATCGCGAGGTCGAAGGACGGGCAGTCCAGCTCGACGATCTCGGCGCCGAGCTCCTTAAGGAGCTCCACCGACTCGTTGAAGCGCTGGACGACGCCGGCCTGGTAGCCCTCGCCGGCGAACTGCTTGACCACGCCGACGCGCATGCCGGCGACCGAGCCGTTGCGGGCGGCCTCGACGACCGGCGGGACCGGGGCGTCGATGGAGGTGGAGTCCATCGGGTCGTGGCCGGCGATGACCTCGTGGAGGAGCGCCGCGTCCAGGACCGTACGGGCGCAGGGCCCGCCCTGGTCGAGGGAGGAGGAGAAGGCGACCATGCCGTAGCGGGAGACGCCGCCGTACGTGGGCTTCACGCCGACCGTGCCGGTGACGGCGGCGGGCTGGCGGATGGAGCCGCCGGTGTCCGTGCCGATGGCCAGCGGGGCCTGGAAGGCGGCGAGGGCCGCCGCGGAGCCGCCGCCGGAGCCGCCGGGGATCCGGGTGAGGTCCCAGGGGTTGCCGGTGGGGCCGTAGGCGCTGTTCTCGGTGGAGGACCCCATGGCGAACTCGTCCATGTTGGTCTTGCCGAGGATGACGACGTCGGCTTCCTTCAGCTTGCGCGTCAGGGTGGCGTCGTACGGCGGGAGCCAGCCTTCGAGGATCTTCGAACCGACGGTGGTCGGGACCCCGACGGTGGTGAAGATGTCCTTGAGGGCGAGCGGGACGCCGGCCAGCGGGCCGAGCTTCTCGCCGCGCTCGCGCTTGGCGTCGACGGCGCGGGCCTGCGCGAGGGCGCCCTCGCGGTCCACGAACAGGAAGGCGTTGACCTTCTCGTCGGTGGCGTCGATGCGGGCCAGGTGGGCCTCGGTCACCTCGACGGCCGTGAGCTCGCCGGAGGCGATCTTCTCGGCGGTCTCGGCGGCCGTGAGCTTGATGATGTCGACCATGGCTGTTAGTCCTCCCCCAGGATCTGCGGCACCTTGAAACGCTGCTGCTCCTGGGCGGGAGCACCGGAGAGCGCCTGCTCGGGGGTGAGCGACGGACGGACCTCGTCCGCGCGCATGACGTTCGTCAGCGGCAGCGGGTGGGAGGTCGGCGGGACGTCTTGGTCGGCGACCTCGGAAACGCGGGCGACCGCGCCGATGATGTCGTCGAGCTGTCCGGCGAAGTGATCCAGCTCGTTGCTGGACAGCTCAAGGCGCGCCAGCCGAGCGAGGTGGACGACCTCCTCGCGCGTAATGCCAGGCATGCAGCGATCCTCTGGGGGTGGGTGGATGTTTGGTTTCGCACCCAATCCTATGGGGCCCGGCCCCCCGCCTGTGAAACGGTTTGGCCCGGGCCGCCGCGGGTTCGCTGCGCGAGCCGCTGTGCGAGCCGCTGCGCGGAGCCTCCCGGGCGCCCCCGGACCCGCGCCTCGATCGCCGGCGCGGGCCGAAGACCGGGGCTCCACCCCGCACCCCGCTCCTCGAACGCCGGAGGGGCTGGAAGATCCAGCCCCGCGCTCAGACCGCGTCGGCCTCGGCCGCGGCCAGTTCGGCCGAGATGTCGGCCGGGCGGCGCCAGCCGCGTTCGCCGCGGGCCAGCAGCCAGGCGGTGGCCTCCTGCGGCGGCATCGCGGCGGCGACCAGCCACCCCTGCACCGCGTCGCAGCCCAGGTCCCGCAGCCGCTCCCACGTCTCGTCGTCCTCGACGCCCTCGGCGACGACCAGCAGGCCGAGCGAGTGGGCGAGGTCCACGGTGCAGCGGACGATCTCCGCGTCCTGCGCGTCGACGGCCAGCCGGCCCACGAAGGAGCGGTCGATCTTCAGCTCGCTGACCGGCAGCCGCCGCAGGTGGACCAGCGAGGAGTAGCCCGTTCCGAAGTCGTCCAGGGACATCTTCACGCCGTGGCCGGTGAGCCCGGCCATGGTGTCGGCCGCCCGCTGGGGATCTTCCAGCAGGACGTGTTCCGTTATCTCCAGCTGCAGCCCGCTCGCCGGGACCCCGTGCCGGGCCAGTCGCGCGGCCACCGCACCCGCGAAGCCCGGGGTGTGCACGTCGCGCGGCGAGACGTTGACCGCCACGGGGACCTTGAGGCCCTGCGCCCGCCACCGTGCCACCTGGGCGAGGGCGGTCTCCAGTACGTACTCCGTCAGGTGCGGCATCAGCCCGGAGGTCTCGGCGATCGCGATGAACTCGTCCGGGGACACCCGTCCGCGTTCCGGGTGCACCCAGCGCACCAGGGCTTCGAGCCCGGCCACCTGGCCGTCGAAGCGGACCTTCGGCTGGTAGTGGAGTTCCACTTCGCCGGCGTCCAGGGCCCTGCGGAGGTCGCCGAGGAGGCCCAGGCGGTCGGGGGTGTTGCTGTCCCTCTTGGACTCGTACACCTCCACGCCCGTACGGTCGCGCTTGGCCTGGTACATCGCCACGTCCGCGCGCCGCAGCAGCCCCTCCGCGTCCAGCGCGTGGTCGGGGAAGACGGCGAGGCCGGCGCTGGCCTCCAGGACGAGGGTGAGGCCGTCCAGGTCGAGGGGGGAGCTGAGCTCCGCGACCAGGTGGCGGGCGACCCGCTGGGCGCTGGTGGTGGAGTCGGTGACGGGGAGCAGCACGGCGAACTCGTCGCCGCCGAGCCGGGCCGCCTCGGCTTCCTCGGGCAGGGCCTGGCGCAGCCGGTCGGCGATCTGGAGCAGCAGCCGGTCGCCCGCCAGGTGGCCGAGGGTGTCGTTCACCGCCCGGAAGCGGTCCAGGTCGATCAGCACAAGAGCTGCCCGGGTGCCCAAACGTTCAGCCTCGTCCAGGGCGGACCAGGCGCGCTCCAGCAGCCACTGCCGGTTCGGCAGCCCGGTCAGCGGGTCCCGCAGCTGCTCCTCGGCGCGCGCCCGGGCGATCCACAGGGTGGAGTCCAGTGCGATCAGCGGTACGGCGAACAGCGGCAGCAGGACCGGCTGGGTGGCCGCGACGACGCAGATCAGGGGGGCGATGCCGAGCAGTGCAACGGCGACTAAGGCCTGCCGGAGCAGGGCTGTGCGGGCGACCGTCGGCAGGCCGTCGCCGCGCGGGTTCAGCGCGATCCACAGCAGGACGCGCGTGACGAGCAGGTAGGTGACGGCGACGAGGACGACCTCGGGGACCGCCTCCAGCCCCCAGGTCGTGGGCAGCCAGGGGGTCTCGACGGAGGGCGCCACCCCGAAGGCGGCGAGTACGAGGGCTCCCGCGCCGATGCCGAGGATGTCCACGGAGCCGTGCAGCAGACCCTGCCGCCAGCGGTGCCGGCGCGCGGCCCCGACCAGCGAGACGACTGCGAGGGAGACGAGTCCCGCGGGCACCCACCCGTAGAGGAGGAGCACGCCGAGGGTGAGCGCGGCGCCGGATCCGGTGCCGCCCCACCAGCGGTCACGGCCCAGTGCGACCAGGTGGCCGACGATGATGCCGGTGAGGAGGGCCAGCGCCCAGCCGACCGTCCCGCCGGGGAACAGCGCATGACGGTCGTTCAGCGCGGACACGATGCCGGCGCCGAGGGCCACGACCGAGAGGCCCACGACGAGGAAGGGCAGCACGCCGCGCCGCCCCTGTCCGCCCGCGTCGGTGTCGATCGGTCGGGTCTCCGGTGTCCTGGCACCCAGGACACCGAGCCTGCCCGCCCGCATGGACGGGAGTTCCCCGCCGAATTCAGGTGACGGGTCGGCGCTTTCGGTGGGTTTCATGCCCGTACCTCTCACAGCCGGCGATGCCGATGTCACGCGATGGCCCCGATGTCATGCCACCACGGCCGGATCGCATCCTGCAGCCGTGCACGACAGGCGCACCCCTCAACAGTAGGACGCGGGAGGCGCCCAGGGGCAGCGGTCGGCAGTGGTTGCCCGAATGCGACCCAGCCATCCTCATCAGTACGGTATCCGCCGAACGGGTGAGTTTGGACCGGGCCCCCCACGTCACCCATCCGATGATCCGACAGGTCACCGCCCTGCGACCAGCCTTGTACCAGCCGTTTACCACCGTCCGTCGCGCCCGGCGTGCGCCCGCCCGTACGGCCCCACGCCACGCATCCGTTCGCCTTCGCTACTCCCCCTCGGCGATTCCCTTCACGGGATTTCCCCGGTACTGCTCGGTATTACTCCCCTTCGCCCTCGCCGTCCACCGGGAGCGCGGCCTCCCGCGCCGCGTCCGGGCCCTGCTCCAGCAGCACCGCGAAGCCGGCGTCGTCGAGGACGGACAGCTTCAGCTGCACGGCCTTGTCGTACTTGGAGCCCGGGTTGTCGCCGACGACGACGAACGAGGTCTTCTTCGAGACGGAACCGGTGACCTTGGCGCCGCGGCTCTGCAGGGCCTCCTTCGCGCCGTCCCGCGTGTAGCTCTGCAAGGTGCCGGTGACGACGACGGTCAGCCCCTCCAGCGGCCGGGGTCCCTCCTCCTCGGCGGAACCTTCCTCCTCCATCCGCACCCCGGCCTCCCGCCACTTGCGCAGGATCTCCTGGTGCCAGTCGACGGCGAACCACTCCTTGAGGGAGGCGGCGATGATCGCCCCGACCCCGTCGGTGGCGGTCAGCTCCTCCTCGGTGGCCTGCTCGATGCGCTCGATCGACCGGAACTCGCGGGCGAGCGCCTCGGCCGCGACGGGTCCGACGTGGCGGATGGACAGGCCGTTGATGATGCGGGCGAGCGGGCGCGCCTTGGCGGCCGCGATGTTCTCCAGCATCGCCAGGGCGTTCTTCTTCGGTTCGCCCTTCTGGTTGGCGAAGACCGTGACGATCTTCTCCTCGCCGGTCTTCGGGTCCCGCTTGGGCAGCCCGCTGTCCGGGTCCAGGACGTACGCCTTGATGGGCAGCAGCTGCTCGATGGTCAGGCCGAAGAGATCGCCCTCGTCGAGCAGGGGCGGCTGCGCCGGCTCCAGCGGGCCGGTCAGGGCGGCGGCGGCGACCATGCCGAAGTTCTCGATGTCCAGTGACTGCCGGCCGCCCAGGTAGAAGAGCCGCTCGCGCAGCTGGGCGGGGCAGGTCTGGGCGTTGGGGCACCGGACGTCGATGTCCCCCTCCTTCATCGGCCGCAGCGCCGTCCCGCACGCCGGGCACTCGGCGGGCATCACGAACTCCCGCTCGGTGCCGTCGCGCAGGTCGACCACCGGTCCGAGGATCTCGGGGATGACGTCGCCCGCCTTGCGCAGGACGACCGTGTCCCCGATGAGCACGCCCTTGGCCTTGACGACCTCCTGGTTGTGCAGGGTGGCGAACTCGACCTCCGAGCCCGCGACCGTCACCGGCTCCACCTGCGCGTACGGGGTCACGCGCCCGGTGCGGCCGACGCCGACCTTGATGTCGATCAGCTTGGTGTTGACCTCTTCGGGGGCGTACTTCCAGGCGATGGCCCAGCGCGGGGCGCGCGCGGTGGAGCCGAGGCGCCCCTGGAGGGCGATCTCGTCGAGCTTGACGACCACGCCGTCGATCTCGTGCTCCACCGAGTGCCGGTTCTCGCCGAATTCCGCGATGAACGCACGGACCTCGGCGAGCGAGGCGACCACCTTGTTGTGCCGGGCGGTGGGCAGACCCCACTCGCGCAGCAGCTCGTACGCCTGCGACTGGCGATCGATCTCGAAGCCCTGGCGGGCGCCGATGCCGTGGACGACCATGTGCAGCGGGCGGCTGGCCGTGACCTTCGGGTCCTTCTGGCGCAGCGAACCGGCCGCGGCGTTGCGCGGGTTGGCGAAGGGCTTGCCCTCCGCCTCCACGAGGCGGGCGTTGAGCTCCTCGAACTTCTCCATCGGGAAGTAGACCTCGCCGCGGATCTCGACGAGCGCCGGGATCCGGTCGCCCTTGAGGCGGTCCGGGATCTCGGCGATGGTGCGGACGTTGGGCGTGATGTCCTCACCGGTGCGGCCGTCGCCGCGGGTGGCGGCACGGGTGAGCCGCCCGTGCTCGTAGGTGAGGTTGACGGCGAGGCCGTCCACCTTCAGCTCGCACAGGTAGTGGTAGGCCGAGGTGTTCACGTCCCGGGCCACCCGCTCGGCCCAGGCGGCCAGTTCCTCTTCGTCGAAGGCGTTGTCGAGGGAGAGCATGCGCTCCCGGTGCTCGACGGAGGCGAAGTCCGTCTCGTACGCCCCGGCCACCTTCTGGGTGGGCGAGTCGGGCGTGCGCAGTTCCGGGTACTGCTCCTCCAGCGCCTCCAGCGAGCGCAGCAGCTTGTCGAACTCGGCGTCGCTGACGACCGGCTGGTCGTTCACGTAGTACCGGAAGCGGTGCTCCTCGACCTGCTCGGCGAGCAGCTGGTGCTGCTCGCGCACCGCCGCCGGTACTGCCGTGTCCTGCTGTTCGGCTGCCATGCCGTGTCCTCCCGTGCCCCGTCTCGACCGTCACTCAGGGTTGTCGGCGAGCGACCTCGCCGCCCTGACGCAATGCGCCTGCACCGCGCGGGCGTAGGCGGGCGAGGCGCCCGCCAGACCGCACGACGGGGTGACCACGACGGACTCCGCCAGAGTCCCCGGGGCCAGCCCCAGCCTGCGCCAAAGCTTCCTGACACCCATGACGCTACCGGCAGGGTCTGACAACGGACCGTCGGTGCCCGGCACCACTCCGGCGAAGAGTTTCACACCGCCTTCGACGGCCTCCCCGATGGCGTCATCCTCGCGCTCGGTGAGCAGCGAGAAATCGAACGACACGCCTGTGACTCCGGCTCGCCGCAGCAGGCCGAAGGGGACCTCGGGCGCGCAGGAGTGCACGACCACGTCCCCGTCGTGCACGGCGAAGAGGTCGCGCAGCGTGCCCTCGACGACCTGCCGGTCGACGGCGCGGTAGGTGCGGTAGCCGCTCGCGGAGCGGACCCGGCCGCGCAGCACGGCCGTCAGGGACGGCTCGTCGAACTGCAGCACGATGTCGGCGCCGGGGATCCGCCTGCGCACGTCGGCCAGGTGGTCGCGCAGCCCCTCGGCCAGCGATCCGGCCAGGTCCCGGCAGGCGCCCGCGTCCTGGAGCATGGCCTCGCCGCCGTGCAGTTCCAGGGCGGCGGCCAGCGTCCACGGGCCGACCGCCTGGATCTTGAGCTTCCCGGTGTACCCCTGGGTGAACTCCTCCAGCGCGTCGAGGTCCTCCCCGAGCCAGGACCGGGCCCGCTTGGAGTCCCTTCCGGGCCGGTCGCTGATCCGCCAGCCGCTGGGCTCGACGTGTGCGTACATGTCGACGAGCAGTCCGAGGGAACGGCCGATCATGTCGGCGCCGGGCCCGCGGGCCGGCAGCTCGGGAAGGTGGGGGAACTCCTCGAAGGAGCCGGTGACGGTCTTGGCGGCCTCGCGGGCGTCGCCGCCGGGCAGCGAGCCGACGCCGGTGGCGCTCGCGGTCATCGGCCCGGCCTGACGCTCAGGTCGTTGACCTCGGCGTCGCGCGGCAGGTCGACGGCCATGAGGATGGTGGTCGCCACCGACTCGGGGTCGATCCAGTGGGCGGGGTCGTACTCCTTGCCCTCCTGGGAGTGCACCTTGGCCTGCATGGGGCTGGCGGTCCGTCCCGGGTACACCGAGGTGACGCGGATCCCGTTGGCCTTCTCCTCCGCGCGCAGCGAGTCGGCGAGGGCCTTCAGGCCGTGCTTGGAGGCGGCGTACGCGCTCCAGTCGGCGTGGGCGGTCAGGCCGGCGCCGGAGTTCACGAAGACGACGGTGGCCCGGGAGGCGCGCAGGGTGGGCAGCAGCAGCCGGGTGACCTCGGCGGGCGCGATCAGGTTGACGTTGAGCTGCTGGTGCCAGGTCTTGGGGCGGAGCTCCCCCACCGGACCGAGGTCCACGATCCCGGCGACGTGCAGCAGGGAGTCGATGCGCTCGGGGACGGCCTGCTTGGAGAAGGCCCACGAGAGCCGGTCGGGGTCGGCGAGGTCGCCCACGAGGACCCGCGCCCCGGGGTACCGCTCGACGAGCTGCTTGCCGCGGGCGGCGTCGCGGGCGAGGAGGACGAGGTCGTCGCCGCGGGCGTGCAGACGGGCCGCGACGGCCGCGCCGATGCCGGATCCGGCACCGGTGATCAAGTGAGTAGCCATACCGCCCATGCTCGCACCCCGCCGGTGCCCGTCAGCCCCCGGTGGCCGAGCGGTACGCCTCCTCGACCGCCGCGCGGGCGGCCGGGCCCTGCCGGGAGACGGGGCCCCGCTGGTCCAGCCCGGCCAGACAGGGGAGCCCGTCCTGGTCGTAGCGGATCGGCGTCCAGTGCCGCAGCGCCGCGTCCCGTACGTCGGTCAGCGCGGCGGCGTCGTCCGGTTCGGTCGGGTCGAAGCGGCCGGAGGCCGTGCGGTGCTCGGCCCAGCGGTCCTCCCAGAACTCCACGGTCCATCCGGGCCAGCGGGCGGCCGCGGTGTCGTGGTGGATCTGGTGGCTGGTGAGCCACCAGCCGACCCGGCGCCGCTCCGTGTCGACGTGCAGGCCCGCCACGGCGAGCTCGTGGTACGCCCCGTGGTCGGTGGCCGCGGCCAGCCAGTCGAGCAGGGCCGGACCGTACATCACTGGGTGGTCGAAGCCGTAGCAGACCAGGTGGCAGCGGTCCGCGCGGGTCACCACGGTGACGTCGGGGTCCCGGACCGACAGCGCGACGGCACCCATCTCGGACAAGTCGCTTTCCCACACGCGTTTGTCCCGGTCGGGGTCGTCCGCCGGGTCGAGGCCGGCGTAGGCGCGCAGGCCGGTCCGGCCGCCGTAAGCCCAGCGCACGTCCCAGCCGGGCCAGGCGGCTCGCAGGAGGGCGAGGGTGGCCCGGCGGGTGCGCATGTCGACGGAGGGGCCCTCCAGGGCGAAGAACAGCAGGACCTTGCGTTCGGGGTCCACAAGGACGCCCGCCTGGACGTCGTCGTCGTCTTCGCCGGCCCCGGAGAAGGGATGTCCGTACGCGTAGGCGCGGCCCATCAGCAGCAGCATGGTGTCCGGGCCGGCCAGCAGGTCGAGGTCCAGGCCGATGGCACCCCAGTCGTCCGCGATGGCGCGGTACCCGTCCGGCCCGCCGAGAACGTAGACGGCGGGGTTCATCAGAGCCCCGCCGCCTCGCGCAGGGCGACGGCCGTCTTCGTGGCGTCGTATCCGGCGGGAACGCCCTCGACGAGGATGACCTCGCCGGCGATGTGGTCGGTGCGCAGCGGGAGGATGGCCTGGTAGGCGTCGGAGGCGTACCAGGCGCGGGCCCGCTCGATGTCCGGGAAGCCGATCACGACGACGGTGCCCGGGAAGGGGCCCTCCAGGACCTCGACCTCCTTGCCGTGCACGAGGAAGCGGCCCTCGAAGGGGTCCATGGTCGACTGGATCCGCTCTATGTACGCGAGGACGTCCTCGTTCATGGTCTCGGGGCGGATGTGGGCGATGGCGTACGCGGTCACGGCGGTCTCCCCTGTCGGCCGGCCCGTCGGTCCGGGCCGTTGATCCGATGGTGTCAGGGCGCGGCCGCCGCATCGATTACCCGCGAGGTCATGCCGGTGCGGGCTGGAAGGTGCGCCGGTAGGCGATCGGGGAGATGCCGAGGGCGGAGCGCATGTGCTGGCGCAGGGAGTTGGCGGAGCCGAAGCCGGAGCGGTGGGCGACCAGGTCGACCGGCAGGTCGCTGGACTCCAGCAAGTGGCGGGCCACTTCGAGGCGTTGGGCGGTGAGCCACTGCACCGGGGTCATGCCGACCTCGTCGCGGAACCGCCGGGTGAAGGTGCGCAGGCTCATCCGGGCGTGGTCGGCCAGTTCGGCGAGGGTGACCGGTTCGGCGAGGCGCTCCAGGGCCCAGGCGCGGGTGGCGGTGGTGGTGGCGACGGTGGGTTCGGGGACGGGCCGGTCGATGTACTGCGCCTGCCCGCCGTCGCGCCAGGGCGGTACGACGCACATCCGGGCGGCCCGGTTGGTGACGGCCGCGCCGTGGTCGCGGCGGATCATGTGCAGGCACAGGTCGACGCCGGCGGCGACCCCGGCGGAGGTCAGGACGTCGCCGTCGTCGACGAACAGGACCTCCTCGTCGACGAGGACCCGGGGGTAGGCCCGGCGGAACTCGGGGGCCAGGTTCCAGTGCGTGGTCGCGGGGCGCCCGTCGAGCAGTCCGGCGGCCGCGAGCACGTAGGAGCCGGTGCAGATCGAGACCAGGCGGGCGCCGGGGCGGATGCCGGCGATGGCCGCGGCCACCTCGGGCGGCAGCGGGCCGCCGTGGGCCAGCTCGGGCATGGCGTGCGTGGGCGGGAGGATGACGGTGTCGGCGGCGGCGAGGGCTTCGGGCCCGGCGGCGGGCTGGATGGTGAACCCGGCGTCGCTGAGCACGGGGCGGCCGTCGGCGGTGCAGACGACGACCTCGTACAGGGCCTCGCCGGCCTCGTCCACGGCGCTGCCGAAGACCCGCGAGGGGATGCCGAGCTCGAAGGGGGGAACGCCCGGCAGGGCGAGCACCGCGATCAGATGGCGCTTGCTCGGACCGCTCTCCCCGGCCGTCGTCGCCGTTCGTGCCTCGTCCATGGCCAGATTCTGTCACATAGTGGCCATTCGGCCAACACCATCGGGCGCCGCGATGCCCGACTGTGGGACGTGTCGCCGGGAATCGGCCCGGTACGACAAGGATTCAGATGGAATGAGGCGGAACAGCATGCGTGCGATGGTCGTGAACGGATGGGGTGGCCCCGAGAACCTGGTCGAGCGGGAGATCGAGCGGCCGGAGCCCGGCCTGGGCGAGATCCTCGTGCGGGTGCGCGCCGCCGGCGTGAACCCGGTCGACTGGAAGACCCGGGCCAGCGGAGCGCTGATCGCCTGGGGCGAGTTCCCGATCGTCGGCTGGGACGTCTCCGGCACCGTCGAGGCGGTCGGCCCCGGCGTGACCCTCTACGGCCGGGGCGACGAGGTGTACGGGATGCCGAGCTTCCCGCGGCAGGCGGGCGGCTACGCGGAGTACGTGGTGGCCCCGGCCCGGCACTTCGCCCGCAAGCCGGCCTCCGTGGACCACGTGCAGGCGGCCGCGCTGCCGCTCGCGGCGCTGACCGCCTGGCAGGCGCTGGTGGACACCGCCGGGGTCACGGCCGGGCAGCGGGTGCTGGTGCACGCGGCCGCCGGCGGGGTCGGGCACCTGGCGGTGCAGATCGCCAAGGCCCGCGGCGCGTACGTGATCGGCACGGCGGGCGCCGGCAAGCACGCGCTGCTGCGCGAGCTCGGCGCCGACGAGGTGATCGACTACCGCACCACCGACTTCGAGGACGCCGTCTCCGGCGTGGACGTCGTGGTCGACGCCTTCGGCGGGGACTACGGGCAGCGCTCGCTGAAGGTGCTGAAGCCGGGCGGCCACCTGGTGACCCTGCCGAGCCCGGACGGCCTCCCCGCCGACGCGGAGGGCGTGCACGCCTCCTGGGTCCTCGTGGAGCCCGACCTGCAGGGCCTGCGGGAGATCGCGGCCCTGGTCGAGCAGGGCCTGCTGAAGCCCCTGATCGACACGGTGCTCCCGCTGGAGCAAGCCGCGAAGGCCCACGAGATCGGCGAACTGGGCCGCACCACCGGAAAGATCGTCCTGACGGTGGCGTGAGCCGCCGGAGCTAGACGGAGGCGGTCGTGGCCCGGGTGGTCGTCGCGATGGTGGCGGAGCCCACCACTCGGGTGCCGTCGTAGAGCACGATCGCCTGGCCGGGGGCCACGCCGCGGACCGGCTCGGTGAAGGAGACGCGCAGCTCGCCGTCCACGAGCTCGGCGAAGACCTCGGTCTCGCCGCCGTGGGCGCGCAGCTGGGCGGTGTACGTACCCGGGGCGGCGGCCGTGGAGCCGCACCAGCGGGGGCGGATCGCCGTGAGGGCGGTGACGTCGAGGGCCTCGACGGGGCCGACGGTGACGGTGTTGTTCACCGGGGAGATGTCGAGGACGTAGCGCGGCTTGCCGTCGGGGGCCGGGTGGCCGATGCGCAGGCCCTTGCGCTGGCCGATGGTGAAGCCGAAGGCGCCCTCGTGGGTGCCGACCTTCTCGCCGCTCTCGTCGACGATGTCGCCCTCGGCCTTGCCGAGGCGGTTCGCGAGGAAGCCCTGGGTGTCGCCGTCGGCGATGAAGCAGATGTCGTGACTGTCGGGCTTCTTCGCGACGGCCAGGCCGCGCTGCTCGGCCTCGGCGCGGATCTCTTCCTTGGTGGTGAGGGTGTCACCGAGCGGGAAGAGCGCGTGGGCGAGCTGCTTCTCGTCGAGGACGCCGAGGACGTACGACTGGTCCTTGGCCATGTCGGAGGCGCGGTGCAGCTCGCGGGAGCCGTCCTCGTTCAGCACGACGGTGGCGTAGTGGCCGGTGCAGACGGCGTCGAAGCCGAGGGCGAGGGCCTTGTCGAGCAGGGCCGCGAACTTGATCTTCTCGTTGCAGCGCAGGCAGGGGTTCGGGGTGCGCCCGGCCTCGTACTCGGAGATGAAGTCCTCGACGACGTCCTCGCGGAAACGCTCGGCCAGGTCCCAGACGTAGAACGGGATGCCGATGACGTCGGCGGCGCGGCGCGCGTCGCGGGAGTCCTCGATGGTGCAGCAGCCGCGGGCGCCGGTCCGGAAGGACTGCGGGTTCGCGGAGAGCGCCAGGTGGACGCCGGTCACGTCGTGCCCGGCTTCGACCGCGCGGGCGGCGGCGACGGCGGAGTCCACTCCGCCGGACATGGCGGCCAGGACGCGAAGGGGGCGGGCGGTGCGCGGCAGGTTCTCAGTCATAGCACCGTCCAGAGTACGGGGGAACCGAGCGGGGTCACAGCGCGTTATCGCCTACGGGGGGTGGATCACATCGTCGAGCAGGGGAACAAGGGGAAGAAACCGCCGGGCCGGACCCGCAGGGCCGTGCTGTTCGGCGGGCTCGGGGTGTTCGCTGTGGCGGCGGTCGCCGGCCGGGAGGAGATAGGCCGGGCCTGGTGGCTGCTGCCGGGGGTGGCCAAGCCGCGCAAGGAGGGCGAGATCGACCACGAGGGCGCGGGCTGGACGGCGGCGTCTCCGGCGAACTGGCGCCTCGCGGACCGGCCGGACGACTACCGGGTGGACAGGATCGTCGTCCATGTCACGCAGGGCGGCTTCGCGTCCTCGGTGGACGCCTTCAAGAACCCGTGGCACAAGGCCTCGGCGCACTACATAGTGCGCGGGGACGGCCACGTGGAGCAGATGGTGCGCGAGCTCGACGTGGCCTTCCACTCGGGCAACCGCTCGATGAACGAGCGCAGCGTCGGCATCGAGCACGTGGGTTTCGTGGACCGCCCGCGGGACTTCACGGACGCGATGTACGCGGCCTCGGCCCGGCTGGCGGCCGGCATCTGCCGCCGGTACGGCATACGCCCGGACCGGCGGCACATCGTCGCGCACTCCGAGGTGCCGGGCACCGACCACACGGATCCGGGCCCCCACTGGGACTGGGACCGGTACCTCCGCATGATCGGGTCGGAGCTCGACGGAACGGGACCCGGACCGGACCGGGTCTGATCCGGAGCGATCGGGCCCGCCCCGGCCTGCCGCGGCCCGGTACGGAAGGCCCCGCCTAGGTGAGGCCCGCGGTGCGGGCGCGTTCCACCGCAGGACCGATGGCCGCGGCCACGGCGGCGACGTCCTCCTTGGTGGAGGTGTGGCCGAGGGAGAAGCGGAGGGTGCCGCGGGCCAGCTGCGGATCGGTGCCGGTGGCCAGCAGGACGTGGCTCGGCTGGGCCACGCCGGCGGTGCAGGCGGAGCCGGTGGAGCACTCGATGCCCTGGGCGTCGAGCAGGAGCAGCAGCGAGTCGCCCTCGCAGCCGGGGAAGCTGAAGTGGGCATTGGCCGGGAGCCGCCCGTCGGGGTCTCCCCCGAGCACGGCGTCGGGCACGGCCGCGCGGACGGCGGCGACCAGTTCGTCGCGCAGGGCGCCGATCTCGGTGGCGAAGCGCTCCCGCCGCTCGGCGGCGAGGACCGCGGCCACCGCGAAGGCGGCGATGGCCGGCACGTCGAGGGTGCCGGAACGGACGTGCCGCTCCTGGCCGCCGCCGTGCAGGACGGGTACGGGGGTCTGGTCGCGGCCGAGGAGCAGGGCGCCGATGCCGTAGGGTCCGCCGACCTTGTGGCCGCTGACGGTCATGGCGGCGAGGCCGCTGTCGGCGAAGTGGACGTCGAGCTGCCCGAAGGCCTGGACGGCGTCGGAGTGCAGCGGGATCCCGTGCTCGCGGGCGACGGCGGCCAGCTCGCGGACCGGCATGACGGTGCCGATCTCGTTGTTGGCCCACATCACGGTGGCCAGGGCCACGTCGTCGGGGTTGCGCTCGACGGCCTCCCGGAAGGCCTCGGGGTGCACGCGCCCGTAGCGGTCCACGGGCAGGTACTCGACGCGGGCGCCCTCGTGTTCGGCGAGCCAGTGGACGGCGTCGAGCACGGCGTGGTGCTCGACGGGGCTGGCCAGGACCCGGTTCCGGGCCGGGTCGGCGTCGCGCCGGGCCCAGTAGAGGCCCTTCACGGCGAGGTTGTCGGCCTCCGTGCCGCCGGCGGTGAAGACCACCTCGCTGGGGCGGGCGCCGACCGCTTCGGCGAAGGCCTCGCGGGCCTCCTCGACGGTACGGCGGGCCCGGCGGCCGGCGGCGTGCAGGGAGGACGCGTTCCCCGTGGCGGCGAACTGCGCGGTCATCGCCGCGGCGGCCTCCGGCAGCATCGGGGTGGTGGCGGCGTGGTCGAGGTAGGCCATGATCCCCCGATTCTACGAGCCCGCCGGTGCCGTTCCGCCCGGCGGGACCCGGGCCGGGTGGGCGCGGCAGTCCGGATCTGCCGCGCCGTCTCCCGGGGCCCCGCCCCGGACCCTCCCCCGGACTTCGTCCGGGCCCCCCACGCCTCGAACGCCGGCGGGGCCGGACCTGCGCGTCTAGGAACGGAGCGCGCGGGCCAGTTGGCGGGACTGGGCGACCAGGTGGTCCGTCGAGTCCCAGACCTCGGCGTCCTCCTCCAGGAAGCCGCCGGCCAGGTTGCGGGTGGTGATGGCGACCCGGAGCGGTCCGGGGGCCGGGCGGCGCCGGATGTGGGTGGTGAGTTCCACCGTGGGGGTCCAGGCCACCAGGCCGAGGTCGAAGGCGGTCGGCGGCAGCGCGTCCACCGCCAGCAGCATGGACAGCGGGTCGGCGTCGCGGCCGTCGGCCAGCTCGAACCAGGCCCGCATCTCGCCCTTGCCCGACGGGGCGCCGACGGCCCATCCGGCGGTCGCCGGGTCCAGGCGGAGCCGGAGCCGGTCCACGATGGCGGAGCTGCCGGGGATCGGGGCCGGGCCGGCCTCGGGGCCGATGCAGTCCTCGTAGGCGGGCATGAGGGGCGGCTCGGCCACCGTGCGCACGTCGTCCGGCAGGGCCGCGAGGTCGCCGTAGGAGGCGAGGACGCGGATGCGCTCGACCTCGGCGCCGCTCTCGTCGTACTGGAACAGCGAGGCCTGACCGGTGGAGAGGGTGCGGCCGACGCGTACCACCTGCGTGCGGATCACGGCGGGGCCGGGCACGGAGGAGGTCAGGTAGTGCGCGGAGACGGTGAAGGGGTCCGGGTGCGGGAGGGCCGCGGAGAGGGCCCGGCCGACCAGGGCCAGCAGGTAGCCGCCGTTGACGGCGGCGATGATCGTCCACCCGGCGGAGAGTTCCGCGTCGTACACCCCGGGCTCGCCCGCGCGTGCGGTGATGCTGGTGTCGCGGTCGAACTCACTGTCGCCGATGGATGCCTTGGCAGCTGCGTGTGACATGAAAACGACGGTACACCGGCTTACTACTAAGCGGTAGCTTTCTTCTGTTACGGCTCTTCGGCCACCGAAGAGCGCCGGTTCCAGGCCAGCGGAGCCCTCCAGTGGTAGCGCATGGCGAGGATCCGCAGGACGAACGTGGTGACGATCGCCAGGCCGGTGGTGATGCCGTTGAGGGAGTCCAGGGCGATGAAGACGGCGACCATCGCGGCGCCGACGGTCGCGGGCACGGCGTACATCTCGCGGTCGCGCAGCAGCGAGGGCACCTCGTTGACGAGTACGTCGCGCAGCACGCCCCCGCCGACGGCCGTCGCGAGACCGAGCGCGGCGGACGCGGTGAGGCCGAGGCCGTACTCGTAGGCCTTGGTCGTGCCCGTCACGCAGAACAGCGCGAGGCCGGCGGCGTCGAAGACGTTGATGGCCCGGTTGATCCGCTGGACCTCGGGGTGCAGGAAGAAGACGAGCGCGGCGGCGATCAGCGGCGTGACGAAGAAGCTGAGCTCGCCGAAGGCGGCCGGCGGGACGGCGCCGATGACGAGGTCGCGGAAGAGGCCGCCGCCGAGGGCCGTGACCAGGGCGAGGACGGCGATGCCGAAGACGTCGAAGTTCTTGCGGACGGCGAGCAGGGCGCCTGCGGTGGCGAAGACGAAGATGCCGGCGAGGTCCAGCGCATGCTGGACCCCGGGCGGGAAGAGATCGTGGAGCACGGGGTCATTGTCGCCCCTTGGCTCCCGCCGTTGTGCTCCCGCCCGGGTTACGGGGCGGGCGCGGGTGCGGGCCGCGGGGCGGTGCGGCTCAAAGACCTGGGGCTCCGCCCCAGACCCTCCCCCAGACTCCGTCCGGGGGGACCCCCACGCCTCACACGCCGGCGGGGCCGGAAGTGCTGGGCGGGGCTGGATCGTCCAGCCCCGCCTGCCCGACTACTCCGTCGCCTTCGTCACCGCGTCCGCCGCGCCGGGCAGGGGCTTGTCGCCCGGGGCCTGGTCGGGGGCGTTCTCCGGGTGGTGGCAGGCCACCTGGTGGCCCGTCTTCAGGGTCAGCAGCGGCGGTTCCTGCGTCGTGCAGATCTGCGTGGCCTTCCAGCACCGCGTGTGGAAGCGGCACCCGCTCGGCGGCGAGATCGGCGAGGGCACGTCGCCCTTGAGCAGGATGCGCCCGCTCTTCGCGCCCCGCCGACGCGGGTCCGGCACCGGTACGGCCGACAGCAGCGCCTTGGTGTACGGGTGCATCGGGTTCTCGTAGAGCGCGGTCCGGTCGGCCAGTTCGACGAGCTTGCCGAGGTACATCACGGCGATGCGGTCGGACACGTGCCGGATGACCGACAGGTCGTGCGCGATGATCACGTACGTGAGGCCGAGCTCCTCCTGGAGGTCGTCCAGCAGGTTGACCACCTGGGCCTGGATCGACACGTCCAGCGCCGAGACCGGCTCGTCCGCGACGACCAGCTTCGGATTCAGGGCCAGGGCGCGGGCGATGCCGATGCGCTGGCGCTGACCGCCGGAGAACTCGTGCGGGTAGCGGTTGTAGTGCTCCGGGTTGAGGCCCACCAGCGCCAGCAGCCGCTGGACCTCCGCCTTGAGCCCGCCCTCCGGCTGCACGCCCTGGAGCTTGAAGGGGGTGCTGACGATCGTGCCGACCGTGTGCCGCGGGTTCAGCGAGCCGTACGGGTCCTGGAAGATCATCTGGATGTCCCGGCGCAGCGGCCGCATGGCCGAGGCCCCGAGGTGGGTGATGTCCCGGCCCTCGAACTCGATGCTGCCGCCCGTGGGTTCCAGCAGCCGGGTGATCAGCCGGCCCATCGTGGACTTGCCGCAACCGGACTCGCCCACGACGCCGAGGGTCTCACCGCGCCGCACCTCGAAGTCGAGGCCGTCGACGGCCTGGACCGCGCCGGACTGGCGCCGCAGCAGTCCCTTGTGGATCGGGAAGTGCTTGGTGAGCCCGGACACCTTGAGCAGCGGCCCGTCCTGCTCCGCCCGCTGCGCGGGGACGCCGGGGGCGTCCTTCTTCTTCATGTCCTCGGTCACAGCTTCGGCGCAATCTCTTCGGTCCAGATCCGGGTCCGCTGCTCCGTCGACATGTGGCAGGCGGACCAGTGCTTGTCCCCGTCCTCCGTCAGCTCGGGCCGCCGGGTGCGGGTGATCCCGTCCTCGGGCACGTCGGCGTACGGGCAGCGCGGGTTGAAGGCACAGCCGCTGGGGATGTTGATCAGGCTGGGCGGCGAGCCCTTGACCGGGATGAGCCGCTCGGTCTGGTCGCGGTCGATGCGGGGCATCGAGCCGAGCAGGCCCCAGGTGTACGGGTGCCGGGGCTCGTAGAAGACCTTCTCGGCGGAACCGCGCTCCACGCACCGGCCGCCGTACATCACGAGGATGTCGTCGGCCATCTCGGCCACCACGCCGAGGTCGTGCGTGATCATGATGACCGCGGAGCCGAACTCCTTCTGCAGGTCCCGGATGAGGTCGAGGATCTGCGCCTGGACGGTGACGTCGAGGGCGGTCGTCGGCTCGTCCGCGATGAGCAGCTCGGGGTTGTTCACCAGCGACATCGCGATCATGGCGCGCTGGCGCATGCCGCCCGAGAACTCGTGCGGGTAGTTGTCCACCCGCTTGTCGGGCTCGGGGATGCCGACGCGGTCCAGCATCTCGACCGCCCGGGCGCGGGCGACCTTCTTGCTCACCGGGTGGTGGACCCGGTAGGCCTCCACGATCTGGGAGCCGATCGTGTAGTAGGGGTGCAGCGCGCTGAGCGGGTCCTGGAAGATCATCGCCATCTCCCGGCCGCGCAGCCGGCGCACCTCCTCCGGGTCGGCGGAGAGCAGTTCCTTGCCGTTGAGCCAGATCTCGCCCGAGAGGGAGGCGCTCGAGCGGCCGCCGTTGCCCACGCGGTGCAGGCCCATGAGGGCCAGGGAGGTGACGGACTTGCCGGAGCCCGACTCGCCCACGATGCCGAGGGTCTTGCCCTTCTCCAGCTGGAAGGAGAGTCCGTCGACCGATTTCACCAGGCCGTCGTCCGTGGGGAAGTGGACCCGCAGGTCGCGGACGTCGAGGAAGGTCCCGGGCGTGCCGGGGGCCGTCGCCGTGCCGGTGGCCGGTCCGGTGCCCGTTCCGGTGCCGGTTTCGGTGCCCTGACCGGCACCGCTGACGGGCTTCGTCGGGTCGGTCACGACAGCCTCACCCTCGGGTCGATGATGGCGTAGACGAGGTCGACCACCAGGTTGCAGAACACGATGAAGAACGCGGCGAACAGGGTCACGCCGAGGATCTTCGGGAGGTCGTTGACCGCGATCGCCTGATAGGCGTACTCGCCGACCCCGTGGTACGAGAAGACGGTTTCGGTGACGATGGCGCCGCCGAGGAGGAGCCCGAAGTCCATGCCGAAGATGGTGATGATCGGCGTCAGCGCGGACCGCAGTCCGTGCCGGGTCACCACCACGCGCTCGCGCAGGCCCTTGGCGCGGGCCGTCCGGATGTAGTCCTCGTTCATCGTCTCCAGCATTCCCGCCCGGGTGAGGCGGGCGTAGAGCGCCGAGTAGAGGAAGGCGAGGGTGCACCAGGGCAGGACGAGCGCCTGGAACCAGCCGGCCGGGTCGTCGGAGAAGTCGACGTACACGTTGGTGAAGATCGGCCAGTTGAAGACGAACAGCGCCAGCGACAGGACACCGGTGAAGAACATGGGCAGCGAGACGCCGGCCAGCGCCACGCCCATGGCCACGCGGTCGAAGAGCGAGCCCGGCCGCAGGGCGGAGATGACGCCGGTGGTCACGCCGGTGACCAGCCAGACGACGGCCGCGCCGAAGGCGAGGGAGGCCGTGATCGGCAGGCGTTCCAGCATCTGGGGCCAGACCTCGACGTGGTCCTTGAAGGAGTAGCCGAGGCAGGGGGCGTGGCACTGCGAGGGCTGCGGGCCGAAGTTGAACTCGCGGCCGACGAATATCCCCTTCAGGAACTCCCAGAACTGCTGGTGCAGGGGCTTGTCGAGGCCGAGGTTCTGCTTGACCGCGGCGATCGACTCCGGTGAGGGGTTCTTGCCGATGTACTGGGTGGCGAGCGAGTCGACGGTGCCGCCGGCCAGCCTGGGCAGCAGGAAGAAAATCGCAAAGGTGATCGCGCTGACGACGAGCAGCAGGGCCACCGCGGCGATCATCCGCCGGACGATGTACACAAACACGAGGGTCGGCTTCGGCGTCCGCCGGCCCGTACGGCTCCCCGGTCGGGGGAGCCGCACGAGCCGGCGTGCACTGCTGCCTTCACCTGCCTTCCACGGTTCTGGCAGATCGGGCTGAAAGGTCGGGCCTTACTGGGTTCGGACTTACTTCAGGCCGACGTTGAGGTAGTCGTACTGGCCGCTCCAGGCCGGGTTCGACACCGCGTTGGTGATCTTCGGCGAGCGGTAGTGCAGCACCTTGAAGTAGGTCAGCGGCACGATGACCGCCTCATCCATGACCTTCTTGTCGATGTCGCCGTAGACCTTCTCGCGGGCGGCCGGGTCGGTGTTGGCGATGTTGGCGTCGAGCATCCCGTTGATCTCGGGGCTGTTCAGCTGCGACAGGTTGGTGTTACCGGTCTTGCCGATCGCACCGCCGTGGACCACCTGCTGGAGGAAACCGAAGCCGGTCGGCCAGTCGGCACCCCACTGCATCATCATGAGGCCGATCTTGTTGTCCTCGGTGAACTTCGGGACACCCGCGTAGTCACTGAAGTACTTGCCGGCCGGGTACTGCTGGATCTTGACGGTGATCCCGACCTTCTTGAGCGAGGCCTGGATCGCGGTGGCCATGTCGACCTCACCGGCACGGTCGTTGCGGGCCGTGATGGTGGTCTCGAAGCCGTTCGGCTGGCCGCAGGCGGTCAGCAGCTCCTTGGACTTGGCCTCGTCACCCTTGTTGTCCGGGGTCTTGTAGGTGTCGAAGTCGACGTGGCCCGGGATGTCCGTCGGCAGCACCGTGCTGGCGACGGCGCCGCGGACCGGTCCGCCGAACGCGGTCTGCACCGAGACCTTGTCCACGGCGTACTGGACGGCTTTGCGGCACTCGACCTTGTCGAAGGGCGCCACCTTGGTGTTGATCGCCATGTAGACCAGGCGACCGCCCTGCGCGTTGTCGGTGTTCGGGTCCTTCGAGCTCAGCAGCTCCGACTGGGTCTGCTGGGCGACGCCGTTGCCGACGATGTCGATGTGCGAGTTGCCGGCCTTCAGGTTGGAGTCGATCGTCTCCTGGTTGACCTTCAGCTTGACGACGATCTTGTCCGGCAGCTGCTTGCGGAGCGGGTCGTTGCCGGCGTCCCAGTTGGGGTTGCGGACCAGGACGGCCTGCTTGTCCTGCTCGTAGCTCTCGAACATGTACGAGCCGGAGGAGAGGATGTGCTTGACGTAGTCCGCGCCGTCGTCCTTGGCCTTCGGCACCGGGGCCGACTGCGGGTTGGCGAGGAGGTAGTCGAACTCCGCGAAGGGCTGCTTGAGCTTGAAGACGATGGTGTGGTCGTCCGGGGTCTCGATGGACTTCAGACCCTCGTCGCTCTTGTCCTTGTACGGGCCTTCGTACTTCGGCTCGTTGTCCTTGAGGTACTGGGCCAGGTAGCTCGGGCCGTTCGAGTGGACGTCACGGGCGAAGTTGCTCCGCTCGACGCCGTACTTGACGTCCTTCGAGGTGACCTCGGTGCCGTCGCTGTACTTCACGCCCTTGCGGAGCTTGTACGTCCAGGTGGCGCCGCCGTCGCTCGGGACGCCCAGGGACTCGGCGAGGTCCGGCACGACCTTGTTGCCCTCGGCGCCCGGAGCCGGGGCGAAGGTGGTCAGCGGACGCGCGTACAGGCGGCTGAAGTTGAAGACGAAGCCGTAGTACGTGTTGCCCGGGTCGAACGAGTCGGGCGTGTCGGACGCCTCGTAGACGAGCGTCCCGCCCTTCTTGTCCGAGGCGTTGACGACACCCGTGACGGCTGCGTTGGCGGCGGAACCCTTGCCGTCGCCCTCGCCCGTCTTGTCCCCGCCGCTGCACGCGGAGGCGCCCATGGCGATGCTGATGGCGGCCACGAGCACCGCAGCTGATCTCGACCTGCTTTTCATGGTGGAGTTAAGCCCCCTGATTCAGAGTGGAGTGGTGATGGGGTGGGCGGTGGCCCGGCCGCGCCCGAGGAAACGGTTCAGCGGCGGCTCTTGGGGTCCAGGGCGTCCCGCAGACCGTCGCCGAGCAGGTTGAAGGCGAGCACGGTGATGAAGATCGCCAGGCCCGGCACGACCATGTACATCGGGTCGACCTTGTAGTACCTGACGGCCTCGCTCAGCATTCCGCCCCAGGAAGCCTGCGGGGGCTGGATACCGACGCCCAGGAAGCTCAGGGACGCCTCGAAAAGGATGTTGGTGGGGATGAGCAGGGTCGCGTAGACGAGGATCGGCGCCACCAGGTTCGGGAGCAGTTCCTTGAAGACGATGAACGGGCCCCGCGCGCCCAAGGAGCGTGCCGCGTCGACGAACTCCCGTTCGCGCAGCGACAGCGTCTGCCCGCGCACGATGCGCCCGATGTAGGGCCAGCCGAAGAAGCCGATCACGAACACCAGCACGCTGATGTGGAGCGGCAGCCCCTCCAGTCCGAACGCCCCGCCCTGCAGCGCGGCCGAGATGGAGATCGCGAACAGCAGCAGCGGGAAGGCGAGGAAGGTGTCCATCATCCGGCTGATGACGGTGTCGGCCCAGCCGCCGTAGTAGCCGGCGACGACGCCCAGCACCGAGCCGATGACCACGGACAGCAGCGTCGATCCGAAGGCCACGAGGAGTGACACCCAGGAGCCCTCCAGGATGCGGGTGGCGATGTCACGGCCGAACTTCGGCTCCACGCCCAGCGGGTGGGACCAGCTGATGCCGCCGAAGGAGCCGATGGGGGTCGCGAGCGACGGGTCGATCAGATCCTGGTGCAGGGCGTCGGGATCGAGGCCGAAGATCGCCTGGATCGGCTGCGAGAGAACGGCCAGCACGACCAGGACGAGGACGACGATCCCGCCGGCCATCGCGACCCGGTCCCGCTTGAGGCGGGTCCATGCGATCCGGCCGAGCGAGCGGCCCTCAATCGCCCCTTGCTTCGCCCCGTCCGGGCTGGCGCCGGGCTGGGGCCGCGCGGGCCCGCTGGTCTCGGTAGGTGCCGTCATCGTGGTGGGGACCCCTCTCGGCCGGCTGGTGGCCGGCCCCTGCCAGCCGCTGTGACGGCCTGGTTCACATCGTGGCGCGGTTGTCGCTGGTTGCCGGCGGTTCGTCGCTGCGGATACTGCTCGCGAAATGCGGATGAAGAGCGGGGACCCGCTGGTTGGGCCCTCTCAGTGGGGGGAGTCTTCAACGGTCTCTCGATCACCCGCCAGACCCGACGGGGATGTGATGCGCAACCGTGATGTGACGAGTCGACTTCCGTTATCCGAACGGCGCACCCGCCTCAGCGGTTCAAGAGCTCACGTTCGGCGCGGAACGGACATCCCTCTCAACTGCCTTTTCGTACATGGATCTTGGGTCTATTCAGCGGATATGCCGAAGGCCGCACCGATGGGTCCGGTGCGGCCTTCGAGGTGGATGTCTCGATATGTGGATGCGGGGATCAGTACGTCGGCGCCTGGCCCTCGCGGTCGTAGAAGGGGCGGGTCTGCGCGCGCAGCCACATCGCCACCGGGTCGTGCTCGTCCGCCAGCGCGACCGTGCACACCGGGACGCCCTCGGGGACCACCCCGACGGACTGCCGCATCATCTCCCGTACGGATTCCAGCGCGGGCGTGGAAGCGTCGTACAGGTCGAGCCCGACCGCGAGGTACGGGGACCCGAGCGCGGGCTGCACCCAGGCGCGGCGCAGCGACCGGACGGCGGGCGTGCGGTGCGCGTGCTGGGTCAGCAGCCCGTAGAACTGCGGGAGCTCGATGGCGGGCTCGGAGAGCCGCAGCGGGCCGGCCGGCATCCGGTCCAGACCGGTGGCGATCCGGCGCAGGTCGGCCCAGGGCACGCCGAGGCCGCCGCCCTGGGCGTGCGGGTTGAGCCACAGGCCCCAGCGGTCCGGGTAGAGCGCGCGGGCGATGTCCCGCCCGGTGACCACCTCGTAGCCCCGGTTCCAGCCGCTGGCGGCCAGCTCCTGCGGGGAGGTGACGCAGGGCGCGTACCCGAGGCCCTCCACCTCCATGCCGCCGTACTGGGCGTCCGGGGAACCCGGCTGCCCCTGCCACAGCAGCATCCAGAGCCGGCCCTCGGACAGGGCATGCAGGAGTGACTCGTAGCTCTCATAGCGCCCGGGAGTCACCTGGCGCATCATGTGCTCGACCTGCCCGGCCGCGGCCGTGCCTGACGCACTCACCCGGTACCCCTCTTCGTCCGCCCGTCGTCCACGCGTGCCCCTCAGCTTAAGCGGCCCTACGCGAGGTAGAAGGGGCGTACGCGCTCACGAATCCAGTCCGTGACCGGGTCCTGGGCGGCGTCGAGGAGGATCAACTGCACGGGCCACGGCGGCGGGACGCGGGTCAGGGCCCGCCCCAGGGCCTCCATCGGGGCCTCGCGCATCTCGGGTTCCCATCCCACCAGTCGGACACCGATGAACAGCTCCGGCGCCCCGCCCTCGATGCTGGCGAGGCAGCGGTGCGCGGCCGCGACCACACCGGTGGCCCGGAACTCCTCGGTGGCGGCGGCCAGGAAGTCCACCGGGTCCTCCTGCCAGTCGGGCTCGTAGAGCCGGACGCGTCCGCCGGTGGAGGGGCCGTCGAGCGGGGTCCGGCCGGTGCGGCAGAGCTCCGCGACGGCCGGCGGGGGCAGCGGGACGCCGACGGCGCCGTCGGGATTGAGCGCGATGCCGAGCTGCGGGGGCAGGCCGCGGGCGAACTCCACGGCCGGGGCCACGGCGAAGCCCATGCCGGGGCCGACGCAGGCGAGGAACTGGGCCTCGGAGGTGTAGACGGGGACGTACGCCGCCCCGCCGATGTCCATCGTGGGCAGGGTGAGGTCGGCGGAGTCCGGGCCGCCGCCGCCGGGCAGGGGGACCCACACCTGGCTGCGCCCGAGCACCTCCAGGATCCGCCCGCCGGCGTCCGGGTGCCCGAGCGCCGCCCCGAGCACCTGCTCCAGCTCATTCCCCGGCCAGCCGCTGCCCTGCATGTGCCCCTGCCTTTGCCTGATCCCGCGCGTGTCGCCCCGCAGGGTACCGGCCCCGTGCGCGGCACCGCCGCCGGGGCTCCGCCCCGGACCGCTCCTCGATCGCCGGAGGGGCCGAAAGGGCCCGGGCTCCGCCGCGAACCCCGCGCCTCGAACGCCGGCGGGGCCGGATCGCGGTGATCAGCTGTGGAAGGCGATCCCCGTCACGGCGGCGGCCGAGCGGCGGTCCAGCAGGGTGACCGAGGCGCAGCCGTGCGGGGGGCGGCCCGCCTCGGCTTCGCGCAGGAGGCGGCCCACCGCGCCGCGGTGGCGGGCGAAGGCGTAGGCGGACACCCGTCGCCCCCGCGCGGCCTGGCCGGAGAGGGCCTCCGCGGGGCTGCTGTCGAGGAGGAGCAGGTGCAGCGCCCGCCCCCGGCGCCGCGCGGCCCCCGCGAGCAGGCCCCGCACCCAGCTCTGCGTACCGCAGTCGTGGACGACGACGGAGGCTCCGGAGCGCAGGAGCCGCCACAGCCCCCAGTAGTGCGCGGCGCGCACCAGCGGCCGGTACACGGCGTACGGCAGCGCCGTCGGCATCCGCCGCTCCCAGCGCTCACGGGTGTCCTGGGAGTCGACGGCGCCGCCCTCGGCCGCCGCCCGCTTGATCAGCGTGCTCTTGCCGCCGCCGGGCAGGCCGGACACCACGACGATGTCCCCGTCCGCGAAGGCGAGCCGCTGCGGGCCGTGCACCGCGGGGCCGCGCAGGTCGCGGACGGGGCGGATGCCGGGGTCCGCGGCCCGCCGGCGCCCGTGGTCCCGTCCGTGCGCGCCGCGCTGCGCCGGCACCGCTTCCACGGTTCCCGTCGTCGTCACCACTCCGAATCTCCGCACAGTGTTCGCCTCCCCCGAATCGGGTCGCCAGGACCCTTGCCCACTGAGTGTAAAGAGACGGTAATCCGGCAGCCCCGGTTCCGGTCCGCCCACTCGGGGTACCGTACGAACTTTCGGACCCCTCCGCCCGATCACGGGCATGGCGTGCAATGATGTGCGCCATCTGGACCAACTGCATACCGGCCGCTTGAATCCGCGCGGGAGAGTCCCGGCACGCCGCAAGGCCGTGCGCGGGCGCCGAAGGAGCAAGATCCTCCCTTGAATCTCTCAGGCCCCGTACCGCGTGGATGAGGCAGATCTGAAAAGCGAGCTGCTCGACGGCTCCACCCAAGGTGCAAGCCGAGGAACTCTCGGCGAACCTCTCAGGTTCCGATGACAGATGGGGAGGACCCTCCTCGTCATGTCATGCCCTGGGACTCGGGAGCCACACCCATGAGCACTGCCCCCCGTCTGACCGCCCTCGACGCTCTGCACCGCTCGCTCGGTGCGACCATGACCGACTTCGCGGGCTGGGACATGCCGCTGCGGTACGCCAGTGAGCGCGACGAGCACAACGCCGTACGCACCAAGGCCGGTCTCTTCGACCTGTCGCACATGGGCGAGATCACGCTGACCGGCCCGGAGGCCGTCAAGGCTCTCGACTACGCACTGGTCGGCAACATCTCCACGGTCGGCGTCGGCCGCGCCCGCTACACGCACATCTGCCAGGAAGACGGCGGGATCGTCGACGACCTGATCGTCTACCGCCTCGGCGAGACCGAGTTCATGGTCGTCGCGAACGCCTCCAACGCGCAGGTCGTCCTCGACGCCCTGACCGAGCGCGCCGCCGGCTTCGACACCGAGGTCCGCGACGACCGCGACGCGTACGCGCTGCTCGCGGTGCAGGGCCCGGAGTCCCCCGGCATCCTGAAGTCCCTGACGGACGCCGATCTGGACGGCCTCAAGTACTACGCCGGCCTGCCGGGCACCGTCGCGGGCGTCCCCGCGCTGATCGCGCGTACGGGCTACACCGGCGAGGACGGCTTCGAGCTGTTCGTCGCGCCCGAGCACGCCGTGGAGCTGTGGCAGGCGCTGACCAAGGCGGGCGAGGGCGTCGGCCTGGTGCCGGCCGGCCTGTCCTGCCGCGACACCCTGCGCCTGGAAGCGGGCATGCCGCTGTACGGGCACGAGCTGTCCACCTCCCTGACCCCCTTCGACGCGGGGCTGGGCCGGGTCGTGAAGTTCGAGAAGGAGGGGGACTTCGTCGGCCGCGCCGCGCTGGAGGCCGCCGCCGAGCGCGCCGCCACCAATCCGCCGCGCAAGCTGGTCGGCCTGATCGCCGAGGGCCGCCGCGTCCCGCGCGCCGGTTTCCCGGTCGTCGCCGACGGTCAGGTGATCGGCGAGGTCACCTCGGGCGCCCCGTCCCCGACGCTGGGCAAGCCGATCGCGATGGCGTACGTGGACGCGGCGCACGCCGCGCCCGGCACCTCCGGCGTCGGCGTCGACATTCGCGGTACGCATGAGCCGTACGAGGTCGTGGCGCTGCCGTTCTACAAGCGGCAGAAGTAGCTCCACGCACCACGTCCGCCGTCCGGTAACCCGTACGGCGCCGTCTCAGTACCCAAGACCACAGTTCGTATCCACTCCCCCGCATCCAGGAGAATCAGGTCATGAGCAACCCCGAGAAGCTGCGTTACACCAAGGAGCACGAGTGGCTGTCGGACGCCGTGGACGGCGTCGCGACGGTCGGCATCACGGAGTTCGCGGCCAACGCGCTCGGTGACGTCGTCTACGCCCAGCTCCCCGAGGTCGGCGAGACCGTGACCGAGGGCGAGACCTGTGGCGAGCTGGAGTCGACCAAGTCGGTCAGCGACCTGTACTCCCCCGTCACCGGTGAGATCGTCGAGGCCAACCAGGACGTCGTGGACGACCCGGCGCTCGTGAACACCGCCCCCTTCGAGGGTGGCTGGCTCTTCAAGGTCCGCCTCTCGGAGGAGCCGAAGGACACGCTGTCCTTCGAGGAGTACACCAAGCTCACCGCCGGTAACTGACCCCAGGGGACCCTGATGTCTGTACTGAACACCCCTCTCCACGAGCTCGACCCGGACGTCGCCGCCGCCGTCGACGCCGAGCTCGTGCGCCAGCAGTCCACCCTGGAAATGATCGCGTCGGAGAACTTCGCTCCGGTCGCCGTCATGGAGGCCCAGGGCTCGGTCCTGACCAACAAGTACGCCGAGGGCTACCCGGGCCGCCGTTACTACGGCGGCTGCGAGCACGTCGACGTCGTCGAGCAGATCGCGATCGACCGCATCAAGGCGCTCTTCGGCGCCGAGGCCGCGAACGTCCAGCCGCACTCGGGTGCGCAGGCGAACGCCGCCGCGATGTTCGCGCTGCTGAAGCCGGGCGACACGATCATGGGCCTCAACCTGGCCCACGGCGGTCACCTGACCCACGGCATGAAGATCAACTTCTCCGGCAAGCTCTACAACGTGGTCCCGTACCACGTCGACGAGACCGGCGAGGTGGACATGGCCGAGGTCGAGCGCCTGGCCAAGGAGTCCAAGCCGCAGCTGATCGTCGCCGGCTGGTCCGCGTACCCGCGCCAACTGGACTTCGCCGCCTTCCGCCGGATCGCGGACGAGGTCGGCGCGTACCTGATGGTCGACATGGCGCACTTCGCCGGCCTGGTCGCCGCGGGCCTGCACCCGAACCCGGTGCCGCACGCCCACGTCGTCACGACCACCACGCACAAGACCCTCGGCGGTCCGCGCGGCGGTGTCATCCTGTCGACGCAGGAGCTGGCCAAGAAGATCAACTCCGCGGTCTTCCCGGGTCAGCAGGGCGGCCCGCTCGAGCACGTGATCGCGGCCAAGGCCGTCTCCTTCCTGGTCGCGGCCTCGCCCGAGTTCAAGGAGCGCCAGGAGCGCACCCTGGAGGGCGCGAAGATCCTCGCCGCCCGCCTGGTCCAGGACGACGTCAAGGCCGTGGGCGTGGACGTCCTCACCGGCGGCACCGACGTGCACCTGGTCCTGGTCGACCTGCGCAACTCCGAGCTGGACGGCCAGCAGGCCGAGGACCGCCTCCACGAGGTCGGCATCACGGTCAACCGCAACGCCATCCCGAACGACCCGCGGCCGCCGATGGTCACCTCGGGTCTGCGGATCGGTACGCCGGCCCTCGCCACCCGCGGTTTCGACGCCGAGGCCTTCACCGAGGTCGCCGAGATCATCGCGCAGGCGCTGAAGCCGGCGTACGACGCCGAGTCCCTCAAGGCGCGCGTCTCGGCGCTCGCCGAGAAGTTCCCGCTGTACCCGTCGCTCTAGGGCAACGGCTCGGGCAGGCCCGGCCTTGTTTCGCACAGGGCCGGGCCTTTTCCGTGGCCCGGGGCGCGGCCCTCGACGTCGGGGCCGCGAAAGCCGCCGTACAGGTCGGCGTAACCAGGACCCTCACGAACTGACGTACGCTGATGAACCGGGCAAGGGCGCCCACGAGGTGATCTTTGCCCCCAATCCCTGCAAAGTCCGCACCCTCCGTCGGCCGCCTCGCTACGCTGCGAGAGCGTCTGGACGGTCCGTTCCCCGCCACCGCGGGGATGACCCGGGAGTCCGCTAACGTGGCCATTTCCGTTTTCGATCTCTTCTCGATCGGCATCGGTCCGTCCAGCTCGCACACCGTGGGTCCGATGCGGGCCGCCCGCATGTTCGTGACCCGGCTGAAGAAGGACGGCGTGCTCGCCCAGACCGCCTCCGTCCGGGCCGAGCTCTTCGGCTCCCTCGGCGCGACCGGCCACGGCCACGGCACCCCCAAGGCGGTGCTGCTGGGCCTGGAGGGCCACTCCCCCCGCACGGTGAACGTCGAGACGGCGGACGACGAGGTGGAGCGCATCCGCAAGAGCGGCCGGCTGCGGCTGCTCGGCGCGGAGATAGGCGATGGGCACGAGATCGCCTTCGACGAGCCGAACCAGCTGATCCTGCACCGCCGGCGCTCCCTGCCGTACCACGCGAACGGCATGACGCTCTTCGCGTACGACGAGGCCGGCGCCCCGCTGCTGGAGAAGACCTACTACTCGGTCGGCGGCGGTTTCGTCGTGGACGAGGACGCGGTCGGCGAGGACCGGATCAAGCTCGACGACACGGTGCTGAAGTACCCCTTCCGCTCCGGCGACGAGATGCTGCGCCTCGCGAACGAGACCGGCCTGTCGATCTCCTCGCTGATGCTGGAGAACGAGAAGGCCTGGCGCACCGAGGAGGAGATCCGCGAGGGCCTCCTGGAGATCTGGCGCGTCATGCAGTCCTGCGTCTCGCGCGGCATGTCCCGCGAGGGCATCCTCCCCGGCGGCCTGCGGGTCAAGCGCCGGGCCGCCTCCACGGCGCGCCAGCTGCGCACCGAGGGCGACCCGATGATGCACCGCAGCGAGTGGACGACGATCTACGCGATGGCGGTCAACGAGGAGAACGCGGCGGGCGGCCGGGTCGTGACCGCGCCGACCAACGGCGCCGCGGGCGTCCTCCCGGCGGTGCTCCACTACTACGTGAACTTCGTGCCGGGCGCGGACGAGGACGGCGTGGTCCGCTTCCTCCTCGCGGCGGGCGCGATAGGCATGCTCTTCAAGGAGAACGCATCGATCTCCGGCGCCGAGGTCGGCTGCCAGGGCGAGGTGGGCTCCGCCTGCTCGATGGCGGCCGGCGCCCTCGCCGAGGTCCTCGGCGGCACCCCGGAGCAGGTCGAGAACGCGGCCGAGATCGGCATGGAGCACAACCTGGGCCTGACCTGCGACCCGGTCGGCGGCCTGGTGCAGATCCCCTGCATCGAGCGCAACGGCATGGCCGCGGTCAAGGCCGTCACCGCCGCCAAGATGGCGATGCGCGGCGACGGCACCCACAAGGTCTCCCTCGACAAGGTCATCAAGACCATGAAGGAGACCGGTGCGGACATGAAGGTGAAGTACAAGGAGACGGCCCGCGGCGGCCTCGCGGTCAACGTCATCGAGTGCTGATCGCCGACCGGTGACGGAAGGGGCCCGGCGTACGCGCCGGGCCCCTTCCCGTTTCCGCCACCCGCCGCCCGCTATCCGCGGCGCAGCGCCTTGAGGACCCCCTTGGCGAAATCGTCCACCGACGCGTCGTACGCCTTGAGGCTCTCGGCAGTGGGCGGTGTGCGGGCCTCGGCCGTGACCGTCACGTCGATCATCATGTTGCTGTCGCGCAGCCGCAGCGCGCGCACCTGCCGCAGCTCGGTCGGCTTGTTGAAGGCGAACCGGTAGGCCTCCTTGCCGACGCCCTTCACCTCGGTGAGGCCGCTGTCCGGCATGTCCTTGGCCGTGTTCTCGCGGCCCCGGGCGAAGACGTCCTTGGAGAAGTCGACGCTCTCCGTGTAGGCGAGGTCCAGCTCCACCTTGACGTTGCCGTACTTCGCCGGGCCGGTCTCGACGAGCGGCTGGACGCACTTGACGCCCGGGGCGCCCTGGCCGGACCGCTTGTCCCGGTCCGCGGCCTCCTCGCGCGCGCCGAGCGGGTCGGCGAGCTCTCCGTACGGAAGCGCGTTGCAGACCTCGTCCGTGGCCACCCAGCGGTAGCCGCCCTTCCCCTCCTGCGAGACCTCGCGGTCCGCGTCGCCACCGCAGGCGGTGGCCGCCAGGACGAGGGCCACGGCGACCGTTCCATGACGGGAAAAGCGGTGAAGACGCATCCGGTTCTCTCCTGTCGAGCGGGCCAGGTTCCAGTCAACCACCCTGCCATCAAAGGGAGTTGCACAGCGATGGATTGACCCAAGAAGAACGGGAACCGCCGGATCTGCCCTGGCGTCCTAGGCTGTGCCACCAGTCCCCGTCTCTCAGGAATCGAGGGGACGTCATGATCCACGCACGTCTCCGGCAGATCGTGGCCCTGGCCTCCGGCGCTCTGCTCGCCGCCTGCCTCTCCTTCGCCGCACCTGCCTCGGCCGCCACCTCCACCGCCGCCCCTACCGCCGCCACCGTCACCCAGAGCCAGACCCCGCTCGTCGTCAATGCCCGCTGGGGCGGGCACGCCACGTACGACCGGCTCGTCATCGACCTGCAGGGGTACGTCCCCGACGTGACCGTCACCCCCGTCCCGCAGCTGGTCTACGACGGGTCCGGAAAGCCCGTGCCGCTGGCCGGGAAGTACTTCCTGGAAATCCGCTTCAACCCCGCCGCCGCGCACAACGACGCGGGCCAGAGCGTCTACCAGGGCCCCAAGCTCCAGAAGATCTACCTCAGCAAGCTCAAGGGCATCGCCCTGACCGGCGACTACGAGGGGTACGTGACCTTCGGCGCCGCCTTCGACACCGTGCCGTACTACCGCGCCTACACCCTGCACTCCCCGGAGCGGTTCGTCGTGGACATCTCGCACGTCACCCAGTGACGGGCGGAGGCCGACGGAGCGACGGGCCCGGGGCGTCGCACGTGCCCCGGGCCCTGCGCCGGCCCCCGGTCACCCGGCCGGGCGGATCCTCATCCGGCTCGGGTCGCCGTCGCCGAACCAGTCCTGCGTGCACGCGTACCGGCCCGGCGCGGCCGCGCCCACCAGTCCGAGGCAGGCCGCCATCGCCCGCTGCCCGTGGGCGTTGGGGTGCATGGACTCCTCCAGCGCACCCTGGGTGTTGGCGTGGTCCAGGAAGCGGAACCACTCGTGCTCGCGCGGATCCGGCCCGACCTGGCCGGTGATCGTGCCGAAGCCTTGCTGCGGCGGCCCGGGCCCTGCTGCGGGAGGCCCTCGCCAGCTGCCGTCGGATGAACGCCCGGCCGCTGCCTGCGGCGCTGGCGGAGGTGCCGGCGTAGGGGGCGGGCACCGCGCGCCGGCGTCCGCGGGTGGGCCTCCCGTCACCTCCGCCAGAACAGGTGGTGCGTCACACCACTGGGACTGGGCACGACGTCGAGGTGGAACCGGTCGAGCAGCTCATCGGGGGACTCCCAGAGCCTGGCCCCGGATCCGATCTCCACCGGCGAGACCGCCACGTGCAGGGTGTCGACGAGGTCGGCGTCGAGGAACTCGCGGATGGTGGTGGCCCCGCCGCCGAGCCGGACGTCCTTGCCCTGCGCTGCTTCCCGCGCGCGCTCGAGGACCGTCGCCGGGTCGGCGTCGATGAAGTGGAAAGTGGTGTCGGAGAGCGTGAACGACGGGCGCGGGTGATGGGTCATGACGAACACGGGGGTGTGGAACGGGGGCTCCTCACCCCACCAGCCGCGCCAGTCGTGGTCGGTCCAGGGCCCGCGCTGGGGCCCGAACTTGTTGCGGCCCATGATCTCGGCGCCGATGTTGTGCGCGAAGTCCCGCGTGAAGTAGTCGTCGAGGCCCCGGCTCCCCCCGGGGTCGGTGCGGTTGGGCCAGCTCGCGGTGGCTCCGGCCCACGCGAACAGCTCGCCGGGATCGGCGTCGCCGAACGGCCGCGCGAGGCTCTGGTGCTCACCGGCACCGAATCCGTCGCGCGAGACGTTGAAGTTCTGGACTCTCAGCAGTTGCTCCACGGGCTTCCTCCAGTCTGGTCGACGACGATGAGACCGGCCGGGCTGGGAAAACTCATCGCTGTGCGGCCAACCGTTCCGCGCGCCCCGGCGGCACGGGCTCAGCGGTGCTCGGGGTTGGGGAAGTCGAAGCGGCAGCCGGCGTCCCACAGCGAGCGCTGGTTGCCGTGGGCCGGGATGCCGCCCGAGCGCTTGAGCAGGGCGGCCAGGTGCATCAGGTTCCACGACATGAAGGTGGTGTTCCGGTTGGTGAAGTCGTTCTCGGGACCGCCCGAGCCCTGGTCGAGGTAGGACGGCCCGGGCCCGGCCTCGCCGATCCAGCCCGCGTCGGCCTGCGGCGGGATCACGTAGCCGAGGTGCTGGAGGCTGTAGAGGATGTTCATGGCGCAGTGCTTGACGCCGTCCTCGTTGCCGGTGATCAGCGCGCCGCCGACCCGCCCGTAATAGGCGTACTGGCCCTGCTCGTTCAGCAGGGAGGAGCAGGCGTAGAGCCGCTCGATGACCTGCTTCATCACGGAGCTGTTGTCGCCGAGCCAGATGGGGCCGCACAGCACGAGGATGTCGGAGTCCATGATCTGGCTGTAGAGGACCGGCCACTGGTCGCTCTCCCAGCCGTGCTCGGTCATGTCCGGCCAGACACCCGTCGCGATGTCGTGGTCGACGGCCCGGATGAGCGAGGTGCGGGCGCCGGCCGCTTCCATGACCGCGCGGCTCTTCGCGATCAGGCCGTCGGTGTTGCTGGTCTCGGGCGAGCGCTTGAGGGTGCAGTTCACGTACACGGCGGTGAGGTCTGGGTATTCGAAGTCGGCGGACACTCCCCCAGCCTGTGGACGGCCGGGCCCGGCCGCCAGCCGGGGGAGGCCGTACGGGGGCGGCCGTACGGGGGCGCCCGCAAATCTAGGATGGCGCCATGTCCCTCCCGCATGCCATCCTCACCGCCCTGCTCGAGAAGCCCTCGTCCGGGCTGGAGCTGACCCGGCGGTTCGACAAGTCGATCGGGTACTTCTGGTCGGCGACGCACCAGCAGATCTACCGCGAGCTCGGGCGGCTGGAAGAGGCCGGGCTGATCCGGGCGCTGCCCAGCGAGGTGCCCGTGCGGGGGCAGAAGAAGGAGTACGAGGTGCTGCCCGGCGGCAGTGCGGAGCTGGCCCGGTGGGTCGGCGAGAGCCAGGACCCGAAGCCGATGCGCGACCCGCTGCTGCTGCGGATCCGGGCGGCGGGCGTGGTGGGGCCGCAGGGGCTCGGCCCTGAGCTGCGGCGCCATCTGGACCTGCACCGGCGCCAGCTGGCGCAGTACGAGGCCATCGAGGAGAAGGACTTCCCTCCGGGACGGGACGCCGTGGAGGACCGGCTGCGCCGGCTCGTCCTGCACGGCGGGATCGCCCTGGAGACGTTCTGGCTGACCTGGCTGGAGGAGGCCCTCGCCGAGGTCGGGGACATGTCCGGGCCGGAGGCCTGACACGTACGCACGCGCGCTCCCGCCCCGGCCGGCCGCCGGGCCGGGGTGTGTCGGGGCGGGAGCGGAGGGACTACTTGTTCAGGGAGGCCCAGAACTCGTCGAAGCTCAGCAGGCCGTCGCCGTTCGCGTCCTTGGCGGCGATCACGGCGTCCGCGACCGGGCCGGTGACGAACGGGTCGCCCATGGCCGCCATGGCCGCCTTGAACTCGTCGGCCGTGACGAAGCCGTCACCGTTCACGTCGAACTTGCCGAACGTCGTCCGTGCGTTCTCGATGTCCGCCACTGGGTCCACTCCTTCTTGATGCCTGTTGACCGGCTCAGAGTAGCGGTCTGCCCGGCCCACCCCCGCCGCGGGTCCCGTTCGAGCGGCAGAAATAACTTCAATTACCCTTCCGTAATGCGGAAGCGATAATTCCAGCCAACGAATCCGGCCCGCACTTGTCACGCTCCGGGGCCACGGCATAACGTAACGGCATTGCCGCCACACCAGGAGCGCAGGGCTCCCAGGGACAAGCGGCGACAAGGGCGATCACACAGGTGACGATCACAGCTGACGCATCATTCGAAGTTCTGCCCTTCACCCGCACCTGTCGCCACATCTGGGAAGACGGCGACCATGTGCTCATCGGAGTGAGTCCCGGAAACAGCTACTTCACTTCCGAGCGCATCGCCGGCCTCGCCCAGTGGGCCACGACCTGCTTCGCGCAAGTCGACTTCGTCTACGCCGACCTCCACGTGGACCGGATGTTCGCCGCTTTGGGCTACACCCGGGAGCATGCGGAAAAGCGCGCGGCGAAGGAAATCAAGGCGGTCCGGCGGCGGATCCTCAAGGGCGTGGAGGAATCAGGGCCGGGGCAGGCGGATGTCCGCGTGCGCCCCCTGTCGGAGTTCCAGTCGAACCCCGTTTACCAACTGCTGCACCGTCGCGTCCTGCATTTCCTGGAAACCGACGACGAATTCCGCAAGAGCTGCGAGAAGATGGCCCTGCATTTCATCGGCTCCAAGTTGCCGGAAGATGAATCGATCACCGACGACCAGTTGCAGGTCTGTTTCGATTACATGGCGGCCGAGCTGCCGTTCTTCGTGGACACCCCGAGCATTCTCGACGTGCCGTCCTCGGTGGCGGCCTACCACGTCAGGATGCCGCTGACCGACGTCCTCTTCGCGCGCGGCGGGGGCCTGCGCGCCACCCGCAACCAGGCCTACGCCGTCGTGCGGCCCGAGCCCGCCGCGGCCGCCGCACCTCACGGCGCCGTGAACCCCGCACCAGCCGAAGGGACCGTCGATGAGCGTCGAGCAGCTTGAGGGCGGGGAGGGCCGGGAGCCGCAGCCGCTCCTCGACTTCCCGCTCTCGCGGCGCGGTGACGTCCTCCCCGAGGAGTGCGGCTGGCTGCGCGAGAAGGCCCCGGTCGCCCGGGTCCGCACCCTCACCACCGGGGACCCGGCCTGGCTGGTGAGCAGCTACGCGCCGGCCAAGCAGGTGCTGGAGGACGAGCGCTTCAGCCTCAAGGACACGGCGAACGCCGGGGTCCCGCGCCGGTACGCGCTGACGATCCCGCCCGAGGTCGTCAACAACATGGGCAACATCAACGGCGCCGGCCTGCGCAACGCCGTGATGAAGGCGCTCAATCCGCGCCAGAAGGGGCTCCAGGACCTGCTGCGCGCCCGGGCCGGCGGGCTCATCGACCGGCTCGTGGCGGAGGGCGGCCCGGCCGACCTCCGGGCGGGGTTCGCCGACCCCTTCTCGGCGGCCCTGCACTGCCAGGTGCTCGGGGTGCCCTTCGCGGACCGGCGCCGGCTGATGCCGGGGCTGGACGTGGCGTTCATGACCGCGCGCGAGCCGTTCGCCGACTCGGCCCTCAACTGGTAGAAGGACGTGGGCTACTTCGCCGAGCAGTTGGGCGTCCGGCTCGCCCTGCCCCCCGAGGAGCGTACGGGGCTCCTCGGGAGGTTCGCCGGGCTGAAGGAGGCGGACCCGGAGTCGGCCCATCTGACCGACGACATGTTCGCGACGGTCGCCGTCTCCTTCTTCGGCGCGGGCGCGGTATCCCCCTCGGCGTTCCTCACCCTCGCGGTCCTCGCGCTGCTCCAGAGGCCCGAGCTGCTCCCGTACCTGCGCGAGCACCCGGAGCGGATGGGCAGGGCGGTCGACGAGCTGCCGCGCTGGAACCTGTCCGTCGGCGACGGCCTGCCGCGCATCGCCCTGGCGGACGTCCCGGTCGGCGAGGTGCCGGTGAGGGAGGGCGAGCTCGTCCTCGTCCTCCTGGAGGGGGCCAACTTCGATCCGGAGGCCTTCGAGAACCCGGACGAGCTGGACCTGGAGCGCGAGGGCCCGAACGCCCATCTCGCCTTCGGCGCCGGGCGGCACTTCTGCCCGGCCTCCGCGCTGGGCCGGGCACACGCCGAGATCGCACTGGAGGTGCTGGTCGAGCGGCTGCCCGGGCTGCGCCTCGCGGTGCCCCCCGAGAACCTCGTCTGGCGCACGGGCTTCATCGAGCGACTTCCGGAGCGTCTTCCGGTCGCCTGGTAGTCCGTGGCCCGACGGGTCGATGACGGTGTCCCGGGAGTTGTGCGAGCCCCCGGGGCGCCGTCGTCACGTCCTTGGGAGGCAGGAGCCTTCGGCTACCGGAAGATCCCGGTGTGGCCGAGCGAGTAGCGGCCGGGCTGCGGGTACACCGCGAGCCCGTGCGGGCCGCCGCCGACCGGGATCCGGGCGAGCTGCTTGCCGGTGACGGTGTCGATCGCGTACACCTCGGAGTTGTAGCGGCCCGACAGCCACAGCACCTTGCCGTCGGCCGAGACCCCGCCCATGTCGGGGCTGCCTCCGTCCGGCAGCGTCCACTTCTTGGTGAGCTTGTTCTCGGGGAAGTTGAAGACCGAGATCGTGCCCTCGCCGCGGTTGGAGACGTACATCTCCTTGGAGTCTCGGCTCACGTACAGGCCGTGGCAGCCCTTGCCGGTGGGCAGCAGCTTGGGGGTCTCGAAGGTGTCGCCGCTGAGCACCCACATGCCGTCCGCCATCATGTCCGCGACGTAGAAGGTCTTCCCGTCCGGCGAGATCTTGACGTCCTGCGGCATCGCGCCCTCGAACGGCAGCTTCTGCTGGCCGATGACCTCCATCCGCTCGGTGTCGACCTTGAGGAGTTCGCCGGAGAACTCGCAGCTCACGATGAAGTAGCGGCCGTCGGCGGAGAAGTCCGCGTGGTTGACGCCGTAGCAGGTCACCGGGACGGTCTTCACGCGGTCCATCGTGTGCGGATCGCGGAAGACGAGCTCCTTGTCCATCGAGGCCATGACGATCGCGTACTTGCCGTTCGGCGTGAAGTACAGGTTGTACGGGTCGTGCACCTCGACGGGCTTTCCGGCCTCGCCGGTGGCCGGGTTGATCGGGGTGAGCGTGTGGCCGCGGTTGTTGTTGACCCACAGGGTCTTCATGTCCCAGGAGGGCACCACGTGCTGGGGCTGGACGCCGACCGGGATGGTGTCGATGACCTGGTAGGTCACCGGGTCGATGACGGACACCGTGTTGGAGCTGGTGTTCGGCACGTAGACGCGCGACGGGAAGTCCTTGACCACCGGGGAGAGCTTGTTCGGCCGGTCCGCCGCGTAGACGTCTTTCGGATCGAGGACCGGAGGCATGCCGGGGAGGCCGGGCGGGAGGGCCGGGACGGCCTTGACGGGCTTGGCCGGGCCCTTGGTGCCGAGCGCCTCGGCGGGCCCCTTGTCGGCTGCTCCGCAGCCGGCCAGGGCGGCGAGGACCAGACCGGCCAGCAGCACGGTGACCTTCCGGGGAAGGCGGGTGGTCGTCATTGGGTCAGCAGCTCCGTGGTGGTCACCGCGCGCAGCTTGCGGCGCGCGAGTTCTTCGAGGAGGGGAGGCATCGCGTCGACCGTGTCCGCGTAGCCGAAGTGCAGGCTCACCACCGATCCGCCTTGGATCGTCCCGGTGACGGTGCGGATGACGGCCGCGGCGCCGGGCGAGGTGAAGTCGAGGGAGTCCACGTCGTACGAGAGGACGTGCGGGTAGCCGGCCCGCCGGGCCAGTTCCTGGACGAGCGGGGTCGCGTACTGCGTCTGGGAGGGCCGGAACCAGGTGCCGATGGAGCCGGTGAGCCGCTTGAGCCGCTGGGCGCAGCCGGTGATCTCTGCGTAGGCCTGCGCCTCGGGGAGGTCGTTGACCGCGAGGTGGCGCTGGGTGTGGTTGCCGAGCTCGTGACCGCCGTCGAGGACGCGGCGGGCCATGTCCGGGTGGGCGTCGAGCCAGCTGCCGATCGCCAGAACGGTGACCCGCGCGCCCCCGCGTTCGGCCTCGGCCAGGACCGCCTTGGCGAGGGCGG